>DASYZW010000146.1:0-2979 GCA_035945915.1 Verrucomicrobiia bacterium
TCGCGCTCGACGATGGCGCCGTTGGGGTGCTGCTGGCTCTTGCGCATGTGACGTTTGATCATGTGCAGGCCTTCCACGATCGCCCGCTGTTGTTTGGGAAACACGGCGATGATTTTGCCGTTTTTGCCCTTTTCCTTGCCGGAAAGCACGACCACCTGGTCGCCCCGCTTAATGTGAGATTTCATTGGATGCTAAGTTTTAAATTGTGGAAATAGTTCAGATCACCTCGGGCGCAAGGGAAATGATTTTCATGAACCGCTTGTCGCGCAGTTCGCGCGCCACGGGTCCGAAAATGCGCGTGCCCTTGGGATTCAATTCCTTGTCAATGATAACACAGGCATTCCGGTCAAAGCGCAGGTACGAACCGTCGTTGCGACGGATGATGTGCCTGGTCCGCACGATTACCGCGTCATGGACCTCGCCCTTTTTCACGGTGCCGTCCGGCGCGGCGTCTTTGATATGGACTTTAATGACGTCGCCGATGCCGGCGTAGCGCTGGTTGCGGCCGAGCACGCCGATGGCCCAGGCAACTTTTGCGCCGGTATTATCGGCAACATCCAAACTGGAACGAACTTGCAACATAAAATCTATTAAGCGGCCGCCACGGTTTCCCGCTCATTGCGCTCCACCACCTCGACGAGTTTCCATCGCTTGAGTTTGGACATGGGGCGCGTCTCCTGGATGCGCACGGTGTCGCCGATTTTTGCCTCGGCCTTTTCGTCGTGCGCGTAAAATTTCTTGTACGCGGTAACGATTTTTTTGAACTGCGGGTGGGGAAACCGGCGCTGGACGCGGACGACAATCGTCTTGGTCATTTTGTTTGAGACGACTTCGCCCACGCGTTCCTTGCGGTTGCCGCCCTTTGCGGCGGGAGTCGTTTGAGCGTTTTGTGTTTCTTCAGCCATGATTAAAAAAGTGGATTGATCCGGTAATTCAACTGTCCAATATCGTTATTTCGCCTTGTTCCGCAATTCGGAGATCCGTGTCTCGACCCGGGCGATGTCCTTGCGAAGCGTCCGCAAGCGCGCCGGTTTTTCCAACTGGGCGCTCGCCTGCTGGAGGCGCAGGTTAAAAATCTCGTGCCGGAGGTCGCGGCCCAGCGCCGATAATTCGACGAGCGTCGCATCCTTAATTTTTGAGTCCGAATACTTCATAAATTGTATGGCGCCGTTATTAGTGCCGCGAAATGAAGCGCGTCTTGATGGGCAGCTTTGTGGCGGCCAGGCGCAGCGATTCACGCGCGACGGCTTCCGTAACGCCGTCCACTTCAAACAGCACATTGGCCGGCCGGATGACGGCGACCCATGATTCCAGGGGCGCTTTGCCCTTGCCCATTCGCGTTTCCAACGGTTTCTTGGTAAAGGATTTCTGGGGAAAAATGCGGATCCACATCTTGCCGTGCCGTTTCATGTTGCGGGCGATGGCGACGCGGGCGGCTTCAATCTGCTTGGTATCCATCCAGCAGCGTTCGAGGGCCATGAGGCCGTACTCGCCGAAAGCGACGGTATTTCCGCTGCGGGCGGTGCCAGCGCGGCTGCCGCGGTGCATTTTACGATACTTAACTCGTGCCGGTTGTAATGGCATAAAATCTTTAAATCAAATCAGGCTGACACCGGGATCGGGGCTTCCGCCGGGCGGGGTTCCTGTTTCTTTTGCGGTTTGTTTTCGCCGCGGCAAATCCAGCATTTGATGCCGAGCTTGCCGTAGACCGTTAATGCCTCGGCGAACCCGTAATCGATGTTCGCGCGGAGGGTGTGCAAGGGCACGCGGCCCCAATGATATTGTTCGACACGCGCCAGTTCGGCGCCGCCCAGGCGGCCCGCCGCCCGCACTTTGATGCCTTCCGCGCCGAAATCTTTTGCCGTTTGCAGGGCTTTTTTCATGGCCCGGCGGAAGGAAACGCGCCGCTCCAATTGGAGGGCGATGTTTTCCGCCACGAGCTGGGCATCCAGTTCCGGTGTCTTGACTTCCACGATGTCCACGTAGACTTCCTTGCCGGTCTTGCGGCTGAGCTCTTCCTTGAGCTTGTCAATTTCCGCGCCTTTGCGCCCGATGACGACACCGGGACGGGCGGTTAGAATCGTCACGCGGCAGCGGTTGGTGGCGCGCTCGATCAAAATCTTCGGCACGGAGGCCGTTTCCAGTTTCTTTTTGAGCAACTCGCGGATCTCGCGGTCTTCATTGAGCAATTGGCCGAACTCTTTCTTTCCGGCGAACCACTTGGAGCGCCAGTCCTTGTTGACGGCGACGCGCAGACCGATTGGATTTGTTTTTTGGCCCATAATTATTCGTCAGACAAAGTGATTTTTACGTGGCAGCGGCGCTTGATGATCGGGCCGGCTGAACCGCGCGCCTTGGGAGTGAACCGTTTGATGCTCGCGGCCGTCCCGGCGACCGCCTCCTTGATTCGCAGACTTTCCGGCCTGAGTTTGTTGTTGTTTTCCGCGTTGGCGATGGCGGATTTCAACGTCTTGGAGACGACGCGCGCGCCCTTGCGGGGAACCACCGCCAGGACCGCCTGCGCCTGCAGCGCGGGCATCCCCTGGATTTGCCGCACGACTTCGCGCATCTTCTGCGCGGACATCGGGATATTTTTGGTAATTGCGAAAACTTCCATAAGATTAGTCTACTTCGCCTCCGCCTTGGCTGTGTGCGCCCCGTGTTTCTTGAAGGTGCGCGTGAGTGAGAATTCCCCGAGTCGATGCCCCACCATGTTTTCGGTCACGAAGACCGGGTTAAAAATCTTGCCGTTGTGGACGTTGAACGTGAGCCCGACAAAGTCCGGCGTAATCATCGAACGGCGGGACCACGTTTTGATGGGTGATTTGGACTTGGCGTCCTTGGCCTTCTGGATTTTTTCCTGAAGGTGGAGATCAACGAATGAACCTTTTTTAATCGAGCGTCCCATAACTATTTAGTCTTAATTGGCAGTCCATTGCGGCGAACCACAATAAAGCGGTTCGAATATTTGTATTTGGG
>DASYZW010000147.1:0-2402 GCA_035945915.1 Verrucomicrobiia bacterium
ACGTGAACGCCATCGAGCAAGGCAAGTTTGTGGTCAAAGAAGAAAGCTGCGATATCCGCGCCCTGATTGAACTCAGCCTGGAACAAAATCAGACTGCCGCCAGGAAAAAACAAATCGGGTTTCGAGCCGGAATTTCGGAAGGACTATGGGCAACTGCCGATCGCGCCGCGGTACTGCAAATTCTCGACAATTTGATTTCCAACGCGCTGAAATATTCTCCTCCCAACACAACGGTCCATGTTCACGCATTGCCGGAAAAAGAGGCCATCGTCATCAACGTCCGCGACGAAGGCCCGGGCATCAGCGACGCGGACCAGAAGAAACTGTTCCAGAAATTTACGCGCCTGACCGCCCGGCCCACGGGCGGCGAACCTTCAACGGGCCTGGGCCTGGCAATTGTGAAAAAGCTCGCCGAGGCAATGTCCGGCTCGATTCACTGCGTCAGCACCCTGGGCGTCGGCTCAACGTTTATCCTCAGGCTGCCGGCGGCCGCGCAGCCCATCAACGCGAACGAATCTCCTGAAACAAAAGCGGCCGAGGATAAAATCCTAACGATGCCGCAGGTGAGCGCGTAACGGGATGGCGGCCGACCGCGCCGGGGTTCAATCGATAAGAGCGCCCAACAAACGATTACACGGCAAAATCGAAGTCCGAACAGCTCATGAAATAATGGCAGCGCGGGCAGCGGAGCTTGCACTTTTCGTTGATCAATTCATGGCCGCATTGGGGGCAATAACGCCAATGCTCGCCGGAGACGTCGCCACTGCGCGGCGATGGCGCGGCTGCGGCAGTTTCCGGTTTTGCCTGCGATTTTCTTTTGGTCATTGGGCGCGTCCGAATTTTCGCTCGAGTTCGCGATAGCTCATTTCAATCAACGTGGGCCGGCCATGCGGACAGGTATAGGGCATGGCGCAGCGGCGCAAATCCGCGACGAGGTTTTCCAGTTCAGGCCCGGCAAGCGGGTCGTTTGCTTTCACGGCGTGCCGGCAGACGGTTTTGGCCACGGTATGTTCGCCCAGGCGGGCCAGGTTGACTTCACGACCGGCGGCCTTGAGTTCATCGACGAGATCGAGGACGAACCGGCGGGTGTCGGCAACCTTCACGAAGGCCGGAAGGGCATCGAGCAGAAAAGTTCGTTCGCCGAATTCGCTTAAGCCGACCCCCAGGCGGGTGAGGGGCGCCAATTGTTCGCGCAAAAAATGGGAGTCGCGCGGGGAAAGTTCGATGGTCTCCGGCAGCAACAATTTTTGGGTCGGGGCGAATTCATTTTGTTCGAGGCGATTGAGCATCTGCTCGAACAAAATCCGCTCGTGCGCTGCGTGCTGGTCCAGAAGGACCAGGCCGCGATCCGATTCCAGCACGACGTAGAGCCTGCCGATAACTCCCACCAGGCGAAGCGGAACGTTTAACAACGGCGTTGCGACTGCCGGAGGGCTTACGGCGGGGACGGGCTCGGGAAATTTTGTTATGACGGGACCAGGCGACACCGGGGGCACCATCGTCGCCCTGGAAAAGCCCATGGCGAGAGGCGCCTGGATTGCCGGCGAAGGCATTTCCGCCGGCGGCAGCGGAAAATCGGGTAACGGCGGCGCAATCGGCTCTGTCACTTGCGCAGGCGCTGCCGCCGCGGGCTGGTCCATCGGCAATTGCTGCGCCACCGGCGCCTGAGGTTGCGGCGCCAATTTCTTTTCCGATTGCGAGTGAAATGAGAGCAAGGCATCGCGGACTGCTTGCGCGACAAATTTTCGGACCTCGAATTCCCGATGAAATTTAACCTCGCGCTTGGCGGGATGGACATTCACGTCCACGGCAGCGGGATCGATCTCCAAAAACAGGCAGCAGACCGGAAACCGGCCTTTCATCAGGGTCGTATGACAGCCTTCAATGAGCGCGTAATTGATTCCGCGGTTCTCGACAGGCCGCCGGTTGACGAAAACGAATTGGCTTTCCCGCGTGGCGCGCGAGACACCCGGCGACCCGATCAATCCCCAAACATGGAAGGCTGAACGGGTCGGCGCGGGCTCGGATTTATCCGTCGACGCCGTTTCAAATACTTCCGCCTGTTCGGGCACAAAATCGTCCTCCAGGGAGGTCGAAAAATTCACGGCAACGAGCCGTTCGTCGCCGAGCAGGGCGCGCAATCGTTCCCGCAAGGCGGCGATGCGGCTGGACAGGGCAGGTTCGCTTTTCACGCCCGGCAATTGCCAGACCAGCCGCCCATCTTTTTGGAATGTGAATGCAACGTCCGGAAAGGAAAGGGCCGCGAGCGTCAAATAGTGCTGAATGTGCGCGGCTTCGGTTTCTTCAGTCCTCAAAAATTTTCGGCGCGCAGGCAAGTTATAGAAAAGCTGCCGAACCTCGATGCTGGTGCCGGGGGCGGCGCCGGCGGCTTTCACTTCGGC
>DASYZW010000148.1:0-8596 GCA_035945915.1 Verrucomicrobiia bacterium
GCGTGGTTCACGATCCGACGGCGCGGCACATGGGGGGCGTGGCAGGTCATGCGGGGCTGTTTTCCACGGCGCACGACCTGGCGCGCTACGCGCGCATGATGCTGAACATGGGCGAGCTGGACGGCGTGCGCCTTTTTACGCCTGAGTCGGTCAAGATGTTGACCAGCCCGCAATGTCCGCCGGCGGTGCGCGTGCTGCACGGCCTGGGGTGGGACATTGATTCGCCGTACGCCGGCCCGCGCGGCCGGCTCTTCCCGATTGGTTCTTACGGCCATACCGGCTGGACGGGAACATCGGTGTGGATCGATCCGTATTCCAAAACGTTTGTGATCTTTCTATCGAATCGAAATCATCCCACCGAAGCGGGCGACGTGATTGGTTTGCGCCGGCAACTGGGAACGCTCGCCGCGGAAGCGGTCAACGGAGTGGAATGGACGAATGTTCCCGGCGCGCTCAAGCCGTACGATAATTGAATTCAAACGCAGCGTGGCAGCCGATGTCAATCGGCTCTGATTTTTTCATTCGAACGAACGATCGCGTGAGAGGTGAGAATTTAGTTAGAGCGCGCTGACGCGGCGCTGCTACGCAGATGGACCGTAGCAGCCGGATTTCAATCGGCTCTAATTTTCCATTTCGACCAGTCAAATATTGTCCGAAACGGCTATTGTAATTCTTATGGATTCAGAATCGGCTCGCGCAAACTTCGGTTTCGGCAAAGGGACAAACCGGGCTTTCTATCTTCCTCGTCTTGCGCGGGAGTTTTACCAGGGAGACGCCGTTGTTCATTGGGCAATGCCTATAGCGATGCGCAAAACAGGCTGGTTGAATGATGATTTTCATCATGATTTTCGGGAAATCATGCTTCACGCGGCCGCTCGCGAGGGCCTGTTTTGCCCTGCCTATTGTCTCATGCCCGACCATATCCATTTGTTGTGGATGGGCCTGCGCCGGGAATCAGACCAGCGCAACGGCATGAAATTTCTTCGGGAATACGCAGCAAAGGCTCTGCGGCCTTTTCGTTTTCAGCACCAGGGGTACGATCATGTCCTGCGAGAGGATGAGCGCAAGCGCAACGCCCTGGCTAAAACGTGCTTTTATATTTTAGCAAACCCGGTCCGCGCGGGTCTGATGGACGAAAAGCAAGCGTGGCGATTCTGCGGCGCGATCATTCCAGGCTATCCGGCGGTGCATCCGCTGGAACGGGAGTTTTGGCCATTATTTTGGCGGTTATATGATGTGGCGCGATCTGCGGAATCTGGTCAACGCAAGTTGCCGCCGCGCTTTTTAGCGTAGCAGCCGATATCAATCGGGTCAGATTTTTCCCGTTTGGCTGAGCAAACAAGCGAATGCGCGGGAAATGAGAATTCAGTTAGAGCGCGCTAACGCGGCGCTGCTACGCAAATGGATCGTAGCAGCCGATATCAATCGGCTCTAATTTTTCGTTTGGCTGGGCGAATGGGCAAACGCATGAGAATTGAGAATTTGGATTGAGCGCGCTTACGCGTCGCTGCTACGCCAAAAATCTTTCCGAATTCAGTCAAAGCGGCGTGTCGTGATTTAGCCGGAATGGCGAAATTTGGATTGGAAAGCTGCGCAAAAACGCGCGTAGTGAAGAAAAGCAAGCAACTTTAACTATCAATAATCAGTTAAACTAATAGTTAATGCCTAGTATTATAAGCGAATCTTTAATCTGGGTTGCGTAGTCCTTTTTCTGTTGCTGTAGTGATGGTTTCATTGTTAAATAGATTTTTCAACGGTGCCATACCGTTGGAAGGAAGTTCTTACTACAACTCAACCTAAGGAATCATTCAGATGAAAGTTCATTGTCGTTTGCTATTGTCTTGTGCGGCCGTTGTATTATCTGCCATCACCGCTCAAATGGTTAAGGCGGCGCCCTACGCGTCGTGTATTACGAACAATAACGGGACGATCCAATTCTATCTCAACGAAAGCGGCGGCAATGTCGTCGTCACGTATGAGGATGGATCGACCAACGTCAATTTCGATGGCCAGGTGACCGGGTTGAACCTGACCTCAGGGCAATACAGTTTCAGCATGAGCGGCCATAGCAGTTATGCGATTGCGGTGACGAAACTGGGCAATGGCACCGCGCATGTTGAACCAAACGCAATTCAGGATACGAACGGCGTCACCATCCTCACGACGGTTACGAATCTCTTTGTAATTGGCGATCCGCGCGGAGTTGAAGTAAATAAAAATCCGACGTCACCTTATTTTGGTCGAATTTATATATCGAGGGGCGGCAACAGCGCCGGGCAGCAACTCTTCTTTGATTTAAACAGCGACGGAACGGTCAGCACCGCCGGCGCCAGTGGCAGCACCGCCGGGGTGACGACCTGGACCGCGGGTTCGCCTTATTCCAGCCCCGACCGCATTTCGATCTCTTCGAATGACGACCTGGTGGTCGGCGACTGGTCCGCCGCCAACGCCGGCGTATGGCTGATCGGCCCCAATTTGGACACCAACGAACTGCTTCTTGGACCGATCAGTTTCGGAAACGGAAATGCGGCGGGAGTGCATGGCGACGAAGTTGCTTCGCCGATCCTGTTGGGTAATTTGGCCACCGGCGCGACGCTGCTTACGGTGGATTCCGATCTCTCCACGGTGCTGCCGAACAGCCTGTTGGTTTATTCCAACATCACAGCCGCCGCCATAGCCGGCGGATCGGGGTGGCAAACCCCTCCCAGCCGGGTCGGCCCGGAAGTGGCCATCAATTTTGGCTCTGGTCCGGGAAAAGGCGTTTATCTTTTTCCGAGCCTGGCGGTTGGACCCAACGGTTATATTTATTCGGGTGAATACCGTGGAGGGGCAAATGGAAGCCTTGGTACCGGCGATCCTGCCGGCGTCCAGGTTTATAACCCCAACACTTTTGCCCAACTTTGGAATTCACGCTACAATGGTGGCAAGTCTGATTATTTCTGCACCGCCGCCGCTGGCGGGAGCCAATGTCTGCCCACTGATTTGGCCGTGTCGCCCGATGGAAAGTACCTGGCCACTGTGGGAGTGGATAATCACCTGACTATCTGCGTGCTCACAAACGGCATTCCTGACGTGGCAACAATTTCTACCGTTCCACCTTTGAACTTTGGGAGCGAATACGTAGCCGGCGCGACCGAAGTGAAGTGGGACCTGGCGAATAACCTTTACGTGCTGGCGGCCGGTACTTTTGGTCTGACGACCTGGACGTTAGGCCAGAGCGCAACCTGCACAACCTTCGGCAATGTGAACGGCACGACCAACTTCTCGATTGTATCGCTGAATCCGACTGTGGACGTCTATGCGACGAACAACTCGGTGATCTCGCAGAACAATACGTACGGAAATCCGACCAGCGGCAGCTTCACCATTGACCGCACTGGCGGCAGCGTGAGTTCTGCTTTGACGGTCAATTTCACTTATAGTGGGACAGCCACCAACGGAACATACATTGCCGGTTCCACGGGCAGGGTCGTTCTGCAACCTGGCCAGACCGTGACCAACATCAGCATTCAGGCCGTTACGGACGGGATACCGCGCAAAACGACTTACCTGACGTTGACCATCACGCCTTCGACGACCTATACGTTAGGGGTCAATCCGGCCACGATCAGCATTTTGAACACGGCCACGCCCGAGTTGATTCCATCGGTTGGGCAATCGAGCATGTATAACGCATTTTCCAACGATTATGCGAGCGTCCTGATCACTCGCCTGGGTGACACTAACACGATATTAACCCTCGCCGCGGGTAATTTCACCCTGACGGGAACCGCTACGGAGAACACGGACTATACTCCCCCTACGACGATCACATTTCATCCGGGGGATCTGACCCAAACGACCTATATCTATCCGCTGAACGGCGGACAGGT
This sequence comes from Verrucomicrobiia bacterium, assembly GCA_035945915.1. Lineage (GTDB taxonomy): Bacteria > Verrucomicrobiota > Verrucomicrobiia > Limisphaerales > UBA11358 > UBA11358. The sequence continues at coordinate 3,873 of DASYZW010000148.1, forward strand.
GCCCACTCACAACCCGAATTTGACCTATTCCGGCAACAAGACTGTGGTTCTGAGTATTCCAAGTGGCTCGGGATATAATGCGGTGACAAACACCGCGACCCTGAACATTATTGACAGCGCTTATCCAACAGCCGAGGTCTTGTATGTTAATCCATTGACCAATGCGCTGGACGCAACCAATTGGAATGTGACTGCCGCTGACGACAATATGTCGCAGCAACCAACGCCGGATATTAATCCGCAATTCGGGTTTAATCTTTATAACGCGCCGAACAATCCGATTCCGCCCCCGCCAAACGGCGCGAGCAATGCCCTCATGGTTACGGTCAATAAATCGAGTGGAACGGGCGGGTCAAGCCCCGGAACCGCCGTCAACCTCTATATGACGAACCAGGTCTTTAGCGGTAACTATGCCGTTCGTTTCAACATGAACGTGATCGAGGGCGATTGCTCTTCGTTGGAATCCGGCTCGTACAACCCGGAAGAAAATGTCCTCTTCGGCATCAATCACGACGGCATGCAAACCAATCTATTCTTCCCGGGATTTGGTCTGGGTGAAACCTATACCAATTTCGCCTCAGACGGTATTTTCTATGCGATCAGCGATAGCGGCGGACGATACGATGATATATACAATCCGTATCAGGGATTCATTGGAAACGGATCGCCATCGACCAATGCCGGTTGGGCCTTCACCCGTACGGCGACTTCGTCCTCATTTGTCACCCAGTTCAAGACCAATGTGTTCACCTGTTATTCCAGCGTCAACATCGCTCCGAACTTTAACAGCGGATGGACGGAAGGCGGCCCCGGCTTGCCGGTTAACGGCTCACAAACGTTAGGCTTGAGCATGAACTCCTGGGCTGACGTTGAAATCAAACAGGTCGGCACGGTGGACAGTTTATGGATCGATAAGACCCGGATCATGGCCTACACAAATAATACCGGGTTCTTCACTAACGGCTTTGTCATGCTCGGGTATGAAGATCCGTATGATGGGGGTGAGACGCCTGACACTGCCGTCTATTATTCCAACCTGCGGGTTGTCGCGCTCACTCCGCCGGCAGTAACGACCCCGGCGTACAACGGTTCGAACGGCCAATTCACGTTCGATTTTACTTCATCCGACGGCGATGTGACGCCAGCATCATTTACGGTGCAGGGTGCGACAAATCTGTTGAAGGGCTTCACGACCATCTCCAAGGCGACCATCCAACAGTTGGTTAATGGTTCGTTCCAAGTGAGCGTACCTTCTAATGGTCCTTCAAGCTTCTATCGCGTTTTGCAAAACTGATGTAGATTGGGATTATTGGCTGGCCAGACGTCCGGATTCAACGGGCGTCCGGCGCAGCTTTGGAAATTCATATTGAATATGAGAACTGATTTGCGGAAATTCGGGCCGGGCCTGAATCATTTTCGTGGCGGTTTCACCTTGATCGAATTGCTCGTGGTGATTGCGATTATCGCGATTCTGGCCGCTATTTTATTGCCCGTTCTCGCGGCGGCCAAGGCAAGGGCGTTACAGGCTCAATGTATTAACAATACCAGGGAGCTGGCTCTGGGCTGGCAACTGTATGCCGCTGACAACCTGGACTATATGGTGCCTAATTCGCCCTCTGGCAGCGCTGCGAATCAGTCCTGGTGCCCGAATGGTCAGAATTCCGGCGCGGCAATGGACTGGGCTTTTAAAATTGGAAACACGAATATTGCTCCGTTCGCCACGACAATTCTGTCCCCTTATATGAGCCAGCAATATGGAGTATATCGCTGTCCGGCGGATATTTTTCCCTCGAAAAACGGTTCCAGGGTCCGCGATTATTCAATGCAGGGGCAGGTGGGGAATCTCTATTGCAAAGGCAGCTTGAGTCCTGCATCGGGGACACTTGGAGAAAATCCTCACGGCGTGCCCTATGTCAAACTGTCAGAACTGCGTTCTCAACCCGGGCCATCGGATGTGATTGTGTTTCTCGAAGAACATCCCAACTCGATGTTGAATACTGTTCCCGACGGATACCTGGAGGTGGATAGCGCCGGGGGCACATGTCCCGACGTGCCTGGATCCAATCACAAAGGGTGGCTTTGTGGCATGTGTTTCGCCGACGGCCATTCGGAAATGCACAAGTGGCTCAAATCCGGCATGGTGACGTCGTCGAGCATCACCACGTTACAAATACCGGTAACTCCAGGCGGCACGACCATCTCTCAGTCGCCTGCTCTCGTGCAACTCGGGACAACGAGTCCCGATTGGGTTTGGTTTACAACGCATTGTTCGGCCCTGCAATAAAGGCCGACCGTCTCAGAGTTAACGCAAAGGGCGGCCTTTGGGTCGTTCACAATGACTTTTATGATTACCTTGGAAAGGCCTCGCCGCGATTCTAAGAAAATATCGCGCGATTTAGTATCTTCGCTTCAACCCGCCGGGGTTGTCGACTCCCTTCAGCACCACATCCTGGTGGATGGATTCAAGCTGGTCTTCGACGTTTGCCACAGCCATGGCTCGCGGTTCATGGACGCGGCGACCGGGCGCGAGTTCATTGACCTGTACGGTTTCTACGCCTCGCAACCGATCGGCTTCAATCATCCGTATTTCAGCCGTCCCGACGTGGAGGCGGATCTGCTTGCCGCGGCCAAGATCAAGGTGGCCAACGCGGACGTCTATACGGTGCAATACGCCACGTTCATCGAAACGTTTGCGCGGGTGATGGGACTGAAACCATTGGAACGTTATTTCTTTATCGAAGGTGGAGCGCTGGCCGTCGAGAACGCGCTGAAGGCGGCGATGGATTGGAAAGTCCGCAAGAATATGGCCGCCGGACGGGGCGAACGCGGGACCGAAATCATCCATTTCCAAGGCGCATTTCACGGGCGATCGGGCTATACACTGAGCCTGACCAACACCGACCCGAAAAAGACGGCGTACTTCGCCAAATTTCCGTGGCCGCGCATCAGCAGCCCGATGCTGAACTTCGCGTTGCCGGAAGCAGAACAGCTTGCCGACGCGGTCCAAAAAGAAAAACTCGCGGAAAAACAAATTCGCGAAGTGCTGGCGCAAAAGGCGGCGGACATTGCCGCCATCATCATCGAGCCCATCCAGGGCGAGGGCGGTGACAATCATTTTCGACCGGAATTTTTTCAATTGCTGCGCCGTCTGTGCGATGAGAACGACGTATTGCTGATTTTCGATGAAGTGCAATGCGGGATGGGGATTACGGGTAAAAACTGGTGTTGCCAGCACGCGGGCGTGCTGCCGGATTTGCTGGTGTTTGGAAAGAAAGCGCAGGTGTGCGGGGTGATGGCCGGTCCGCGGCTGGATGAAATCGCGGACAACGTGTTTCGGGTGCCGGGCCGCATCAGCTCGACCTGGGGCGGCAACTTCACCGATTACGTTCGCTCGACGCATTACCTGAGAATTATTGAAGAGGAACAACTGGTGGCCAATGCGGCGGAGAAGGGGCGGGAATTTCTGGAGGGATTAAAAGAATTATCGGGCAAACATGCGGTATTGACGGCGGCCAGAGGCAAAGGGCTAATGCTGGCGTTTAACCTGCCGGATACGGCAAAGCGGGACGCATTTTGGAAGGGCTGTTACGAACTGGGCTTGCTGGTGATTCGATGCGGAGATCGTTCGATCCGGCTGCGACCGGTGCTGGACGTCAAAGAAGATATTATCGAAACTTCCCTGCGCATCATTGGCGAACAATGCGCGAAGTTAAAATAATCTCTTATGAATCCTGTTGGATTCCACAAATTTGGTATGCGGTTGCCCGCCGGTTTACTCCGTGCGGGCAATGGATGGTTCAGCCTCAGTTTTGGTCATCGACCCATTCGTCCATCAAAAATTAAATCTGTTTTTTAGAATGAAAGCTCTTGCCCGAACTTCCCGCCTGCCCCTGAATGGCCGCGGCAAATCCTCGCGCTCAACGTCGCAGGCGGCTGCGGCTTCCAATAACAATTCTGCCGCGAGTCTCCTGAAAAAGCTGGGCATCGATACGATAGCCGCCGGCGTATTCGACGGCGAATGGCGTGGTTCGGGACCTTTGCTCGATAGCGTTTCTCCAAACGACGGCGCTTTGCTGGCGCAGGTTCGCACGGCCGCTTCAGATGAATACGAACGCGCCGCCGCGCGCGCCGCCGCCGCTTTTCAAAAATGGCAGACCGTTCCCGCTCCCCGGCGCGGCGAAATCATCCGTCAGCTTGGCAATGCCCTTCGCGACGCCAAGCGCGATTTGGGCATGTTGGTCACGCTCGAGGCCGGGAAGATTATCGCCGAAGGGCAGGGCGAAGTGCAGGAGATGATCGATATCTGCGACTTCGCGGTCGGGCTCTCCCGGCAACTTTACGGATTGACGATTGCCTCCGAGCGCCCGAACCATCGCATGATGGAGCAATGGCATCCTCTTGGAGTAGTCGGGGTTATCACCGCGTTTAATTTCCCCGTGGCAGTCTGGGCGTGGAACTGCGCGCTCGCGGCCGTTTGCGGCGATTCCTCGATATGGAAGCCCTCCAGCCAAACGCCCCTGTGCGCCATCGCAACCATTAAAATTGCCGAACAAGTCTGCCGGGCAAACGGAGTTGATCCGGCGATATTTTCGCTGGTCATTGGCGATGGCCGGACGGTGGGCGAACGATTGTTGAACGACAAGCGCGTTCCACTCATTTCCGCAACCGGTTCGAGCAGAATGGGTGCCCGGGTTGCTGAAGCCGTTGGCAGACGCTTCGGCCGA
>DASYZW010000149.1:0-4031 GCA_035945915.1 Verrucomicrobiia bacterium
TAACGGCGCCAGCGACGTTCCATGGACGGGCGGCGACGACGCCTGGTTCGAGGGCACGGCCGGGACGGTCACCCTTATGCAGAACACCACGACCGCAGACTTATATTTCACCAATTCCACGGGCGGCGATTATGTTATTACCAATGACGGCAACAATGAGGTCCTGACTGTTGGCAACGTCATTGACACCGGCGGCACCGAAGACATCATCGCCACGCCCGTTGGCAATTCAAGCACTTTGAATAAGAACGGCGACGGTCGAGTGTACCTGGCTGTGTCCAACAACGTTACCGGCACGGTCAACGTCAATCAGGGCGAGCTTTCAATTGCGAACATTGATTCCGTGGGCGGCGGCGCCTTGACTGTGGCCGACGGCGCGGCTTTGGAACTCAGCTCGGGTACCAATAATATCGGTAATGCGGGAACTCCTTCAGGCATTACCGCCAACATCACGATCAGCGGTTCGGGTATTACCAACAGCGGCGCTCTCCGAAATCCTTCCGGTGTAAACGTTTTGCTCGGGAACCTTACGCTGGGAGAGGACAACAGCATGATCTACGCGGACTCCGGCAGTGCTTTGATTCTTCTCCCGGGTGTTCTCTCCAGCACGGAGATCACCGACAATGGAAACAATTATAATCTCGTCGTCAGCGGAAATGGAACAGGCAATACCTACCTTGAGGGACCCATCAGCATCGGCGGGTCCTTGATCGTCCAGGGTCGGTGTTACGCCTATCTGAACGGGGTAACTCCAACGGCATGGAAAAGTACTTACATCAGCCCGACCGGCCAGTTTTTCGTCGAAAACAACAACGGCTTTGGATCGGCAGCAAACCCGGCCGCCTTGATTACAACCAATACTATTTTGGACGGGGGTTCCATCACCTCTGGCGGAACTTATTCCATGTTTGCCAATGACGGCATTACCGTGACCACCAATGGCGGCACGTTGACCTGCAATAGCGGGACCTGGACGACCGGCAATATTTATAGCTCGAATGCTCCTGTTACCCTCAATTGCGTAGGAAGCATGCGCCCGGGCGGAGCGGCCGGCGGCACACTGGGAACGATCAATCTCGGAACGGGAGCCATTATCAAAAGCGGCGGGGGCGATTGTAATATGGGATACGCCAATGCTTCGCTTGAAATCTACAGCAACGTCGTGATCAATGGGGGCAGTTACACGTTCAATTATGATTCGAGCGGTGGCACATCGAGTTTGGGAGCAGTTCCCAGCTCGCTCAACCCGTCCAACATCTTGTTCGACGGCGGCTCAATGCACGTGGGCCATAGCACCACAATTGGCGCCACGCGCGGCATCTACGTTGCCTCCGGCGGTGGAACGATCGAAGACGTCGTATCTTCTGGCGGAACGGTGACGATTAACTCGCCGATAAGCGGGCCCGGGAGCATGAACTTTCCCAATGGTCATAGCGGCAAAACGTCCGGAATCGTTTTAGCGGCCAATAATACTTATGCCGGTACGACTACAGTCGGCGCCAGTTCCTCGGTGACCGTCGGCGCAGGCTCAACTTCCGGGACCCTCGGCGCGGGGGATACCACGGACAACGGCATATTGGTGTTTAATCGCACGGGCGGCTATACCTATGGCGGCAATATTAGTGGCGCCGGCACGTTGATCAAAAACGCCAGTGGCACGATTACGCTCACTGGCGCCTCCACTTATTCCGGGGCAACCACTATCGGCGGCGGCACGTTGCTGGTGGACAACACCAATGCCAGCGCAATCACCGTCAATTCCGGGGGCGCTTTGGGTGGCGCCGGCGTTTTTGGCGGCGCCATTACCGTAAATTCCGGCGGAACGCTTGCACTGGGCAGTGAAACGCTTTCAACGAGCAATAATTTGACCATCGCCGGAAACGTCTCCGTTTCAGTCAATAACTCGGCCACTCCTTCAAGTGGAATGGCGATCGTTACTGGTACTCTCGTCAATACCGGCTCGGGCACGGTCAGTGTCAGCAATCTAGGACCCGCCCTCGCGGCAGGCAACACATTCCAATTGTTTAGCCAGCCAGTTTCCGGCGGCAACAATCTGACCATTTCTGGCGGCGGCGTTCAATGGGCCAACAACCTCGCCGCGGACGGCACGATTTCAGTCGTGGGTGCTTTGCCGCAACCGGTCATCAACGGCTTCTCCATAAGCGGAACGAATTTGGTGATCAGCGGCACGAACGGCTACACCGGCGGCGGGTATTATGTATTGTCCACGACCAACCTCTTGTTGCCGTTGAGCAGTTGGAAACCGATATCCACCAATACGTTCGCTTCGGGCGGACTGTTCTCCATCACCAATCCAATCGTGCCAGGCACGCCCGCAAAATTTTATACGCTTAAACTGGAATAAAGATAAAACATTCCGAGGTTTTTATTGTCGAAATGATGTCGGTTCAAATGAATAGTTCCGGGAAGTCATCCCTTGAAAAAGCAAGGGCCGGTTTTGGGTTTACGCTGATTGAACTTCTGGTCGTCATCGCCATCATCGCCATCCTGGCGGGAATTCTGTTGCCGGTCCTGGCGTCTGCCAAACAAAGGGCGCTGGAAATCCAGTGCGTCAGTAATAAAAAACAAATCCAGATGGCCTGGTACATGTATACGCAGGACAATAATGATCATTTGGTGCTGAACGTCCCTGGCGGCGGGACGACCCCCGGCACTGGTTGGGTAAATGGCTATCTGGATTGGAGTATAAATCCCGTAAATACCAATGTTTTTGAGCTAACCTCCGGCCTTCTCGGCGATTATACCGCCAAAACTATCGGCTGTTACGCCTGCCCCGCTGACACTTACCTCGCTCCCGCCCAGCTCCAGGTCGGATGGTCCCATCGTATTCGAAGCGTCCGGATGAACAAATATCTCGCCTGTATGCCACCCGATCCAGGTTGGGGGGCCGCCTTTACCAATTTTTTTAAAATGTCCAATATCAGGAGCCCGGCGTCGATGTGGGTCTTTGTTGACTCTCATCCGGATACCGGCGCCAACCCCGGTCCCGGCAGCCATCCGTATGATGGCACGTTTTCCCTTCCCCCTGGGTATTTGAATGTGGACCTGACGAGCCCTAACCCGCAGCCGGGGGCTGCCCCCTACAAATGGAATGACATGCCTGCTTCCTATCATAACAAGCGCAACTGTGGATTCTCCTTTGCCGATGGTCATGCTGAAATGCATCGATGGCTTGATGCTCAAACTTGTATTCCGGTGAGCTTTCAGGGCAATCTCAACCTCCAACCGTTTAGAGTTTATGGAATTTACGATCAGGATCTCCTGTGGACGTTTCTGCACTCCTACAACAGCGGCGTTAACTAGCGAACGGATTTAAGGATTGCCTCCGCAAGGTTTTCAAGGCAAACATGGTAGGTCACTGCGGGCGAGGTTAGTTTTTTCCGGGAAACCATTTTAAATGGGGTTAAAAACCACGATGGGCAGTTTTATCGAAAATTAAAGTGATGAAATCATATCAATTGTTCCAAACGTTTCTTTGCATCGTTTTAACAGCCGTTTTTTTTAACTTTCAGTCGGTCCGCGCCGGCGACGCCCTGCCTGCCGATTTTCGAGCGCAATTCCTTAAACTTTGCGATCTCGCGGCTGCCAAAGTGCCAGATGATGACAGCAAAGGCCCGTTCTTTATCGATTCTTACGGAGTTCGGGCGCTGTGCGTGGCGTATGACATGACCGGGAATACAAATTATTTGGATGCCTGCCAGCATTGGTCCCGGCGCATGGTCCGCTATCAGGACCAAATGACCCCCGGCGGCGCCTATTACATGCACTACAATCGCAAACCGGGCCAAACAACGAATGATTGGTACGCGGCGGACAGTTCGTCCATCGGAATGGCGATTCTCGCCACCGCCGTGCGTTCCCATGGCCCGGAACAAAAGCTCTTTCTGAAATCGGCAAAGAAGTTCGCCAAACTTGTGATAAAAAATTACGTCAAACCGTCCGGTGGCGTCAGCGACGGCCTCTGGCACCAATCCAGTGACTCCTGGTGGTGCAGTTCCGGATTATTTGGC
>DASYZW010000150.1:0-2513 GCA_035945915.1 Verrucomicrobiia bacterium
ACTGTAAACTTCAGACTGTGGACTCTGGGCTAATCGGACTATAGACTGTTGGCTGTGACCGCGTTTCCATTGAACCGGTGGCGGACATTTCTGGCCTGTGTGTTTCTGGCCGGAGCTGCCCTGGTCGTCTATTGGCCCGCGGGCCATTACAAATTCGTGGCGTATGACGACAATGATTACGTCTACGAAAACCAAATCGTCCGCGCCGGACTGACTTGGCCCGGTGTCCAATGGGCGTTCGTCGACCGGCAGGCGAACAACTGGCATCCGCTCACCTGGCTTTCGCACATGCTCGATTGCCAGATCTTCGGTTTAAATGCCGACGGCCCGCACATGGTAAACATCGCCTTCCACTGCGCGAATACCATTCTGTTATTCCTCCTGTTGCAGGCCTTAATGCGCCCCCGCTCGGAAGCGCCGCCGCGCCAGACAAATGTTTTCTGGCGTAACGTATTTATCGCCGGGCTCTTTGCCTTGCATCCCCTGCGCGTGGAATCCGTCGCATGGATTTCTGAACGGAAGGACGTCTTAAGCGCATTCTTTGGATTGTTATCTCTCCTGTGTTACGTGTGCTATGCGCGCGGCGCCGGGCGTCCCGGTTTATCGCTTTCCTATCGGGCCGCGGTCATTTTTTTCGTTTGCAGCCTTTTGTCCAAACCCATGCTCGTGACGCTGCCGTTGATTATGTTATTGCTGGACTACTGGCCGCTTCAGCGGGCCGCGACTAAGCTCGGCGGAGATGGACAGGTAAACGCTTCCGCGCCCCAATGCTTCAACGCTTCAACGTTGCTTCGTCTCTTTAAGGAGAAATGGCTCTTCTTTTTGTTCTCGGCGATTTTTTGCGGCATCACAATGGTGGCGCAACGTCCCGGCTTGCCCGGCCAAAATGTCGGGCCTCTCGGGCGCGTTGAAAATATTGCCGTCAATTATGTTGCCTACCTTGAGAAATTGCTCTGGCCGCAAAACTTGTCGTTTCTCTATTTGCGGCCGGACACCATCCCAATCCAGCAATGGCTCCCATGCCTGGTGCTTTTGTTGCTCATCACCGCCCTGGTCTTTTGTATGCGTCTTCGGCATCCGGCGCTCTTCATCGGCTGGCTCTGGTTTGTGATGATGCTGCTGCCCGTCTGCGGAATTGTTTCACTGGGTCGATTGTCCATTGCCGACCGTTACACGTATCTTCCCAGTGTCGGATTCTATTTGATGATCACCTGGGGCCTTGCCGATTTTATGGGTAAATTCCTCCCGTCTGCGACCAAGCACATGGTTCTGGGAGCCGCCGCCGCCGCCGTGCTGGCGTTGTGCGCGCTGCTCTCCCGCCGGCAACTGTTGTCCTGGCAAAACACCGACACGCTCTACGAACACGCCCTGAAGGTGGACCCCAACAACTACGTCGCGAAACAAAACCTCCACATCTATCAATTTGAAAAAGCCAATCCCGGTGTCCGAAAACCCCCGCCGGAATAACGCAGGGACATTTCTAATCGAACTTTCGCAAGAGGTAGGGCTGCCGCGGAATTCGGTTAAATTTGAAAATCCACGGCCGTCTTCTTGTCGTCCTTGCTCAACACCCGCATATCCAGGCCGTCATAAATGACCAGCGAATTCGGCGCCACGCTGTCCATGATAAACACGTTGCCGCCGATCGTGCTGCCTGCGCCGATGACGGTTTCACCCCCCAGAATGGTTGCTCCGGGATATATCGTCACCCGGTCTTCAATCGTAGGATGACGCTTTTTGCCGCGAAGCGCCTGCCCGCCGCTGGTGGACCGCGCCCCCAAAGTCACTCCATGATACATCTTGACGTGATTTCCGATGATGGCGGTTTCGCCTACCACCGTCCCTGTGCAATGATCGACAAAAAAATGGGTGCCGATCTTCGCGCCGGGATGAATTTCCATGCCTGAACGGGTATGCGCCCATTCAGCCATCACCCGCGGGATCAGGGCGACATCCTTCAGATATAATTCGTGCGCCATCCGCTGGACGGCGATGGCCTCGACGAACGGGTAGGAAACAATAATTTCGTCCCGGCTCGCGGCGGCGGGATCGCCGTTAAATGCCGCCTCCATGTCCGTGTGTAGAATTTCCCGGATGCACGGCAGTTTGCCGAGAAACTCCAGCGTCAGCGAGTGTGCCGCCTTTGAAATGTCCTTCTTGGGCAAATCCGCCGGCGGATGATACTCAAGGCTCTTTCGGATTTCGTCTTCCAGCTTTCCAAAAATGGAATCCAGCAGCCCGGCCGTTTCGACTTTAAGCTCCGACGAATGAATCAGCTTTTCGTCGAAAAACCCCGGAAACAGCAGCCGCAGCAGGTCTTGCGTTATCGCGGCGATCGCCCGCTTGGACGGCAGGTTCTTCCCGTCCAAATGATTGATCCCGCCCACGCGCGCGTAGGACGCTATCAACTCGTTTGTCAGTTTCGTAACCGTTTCCACAATGACAGTATGCGCAAAGAGAATGGATTTCCAAGATTGAACTGTGCCGGTAGGGACGGCAGCGCTGCTGCCGCC
>DASYZW010000151.1:0-10623 GCA_035945915.1 Verrucomicrobiia bacterium
CCAAGAGGGAAGCATGGCCGTTCTCCGCGCCATTGGCGGAACGGCCATGCTTACGCAGCACGCCAGGATTCACTGTAACGCGCAATCGAAAATGGCTGTTGTTCTTTTCCCGATAAATTAATCAAGTTAAACTGGCGAAAACAAAAAGGCGCTACCGACTTGAGCATCGGCTCCAACATGAAAAATGCAGTCCTTTTCACTGCCGGATCCCTTAGGGATAAGTAAGCCCAATCCGGCCCGTCACATTCCAAACTCCATGCCGCGATACGGCGGGTTCCAGACGATATCCGAAAGCAACGGTTCGTTCTCTCCACCATTGGACAAATTATTTGTGACGTACATGTCTTTGTAATAAGAGGCGTGGCCGTCGTTAAAGTTGATGATGCCGCCCACGTTATGCCGCCATGCGTAACTGCGCCAACGGCCGGCAGGGTTTACTGAATTATACTGCGGGGCGTCGTTGACCTTTTCGGTTACAGGATCGAAGACAATATCGAACATCAATACCGTGGCTGAAGGTTGCCGGAGCACGGTCTGCCTGGGCATTTGCGGCCAAGGAAGCGCATCAATATGATTTGGTCCTCGTTTTAGGTCAATATTCATGGCGAAACTAAAAAAGCCGGTTCCACCGGGGCCTGGATCGCCTTGCGGGGGGTTGTCGGCCTCGGCCAGAACATTTGCAATAGTGGATTGCGCCATAGTTGCGCTCGGACACTCCCAGATCGGGCCTCTCTGGCCGGGAAAGGGCATTCCTAAATAGGCAGCAGTTGTAGCATTAATCCCGCGTCCGCCAGTCGTTTTGGACCAATAATTTGATAATGGCCGGTCTCCGAGATATTGCGGCAATTGGTTAAACCAGGCATAGGGATCCATTGGTGTTCCGCTGTTCCCTTGGCCACAGTAGTCCCCCCCGCCTTGAATTGGAGTGCCATTCGGTAGAGTAGAAGCCGACATGCCGTCGGTGGGCAGACCGCTGTTGTTGTCCGTGGCGTAAATCTGGAACGCCATTCCCCATTGTCTCAGGTTTGAGAGACACTGCGCCTGTTTCGCGCGCTCCTCAGCCTTGTTCAATACCGGTAACAGGATCGCCCCCAGAATAGCAATAATCGCAATGACTATCAGCAATTCGATGAGTGTGAAACCATCAGGTCTTTTTGTCTTCATAAACTCGTTTCGGACCTTCGGAACCAAAACCGCATTCATGCCGGTTAATAAAGATGTGAGCCGCCTTCCATCGAAAGCGGCACACATGACCGTTACATTTTCACTTCTTCTGCCATTAACTTAATTAACAGCACTGTGTCAAGTCCCTTATGGGCTGGTAATTTGATAGAATTTCGCGGGCGATTTATTTGTATCGGTGAACGATCCGTTGGTCGGATAGTAGGCCAATCCGTATGCCGCCTGAGTCCAGGGACCGTTGATTGCCGCAGCGCTGTTCACGCTGTAAGTCGAGCCCGGATTCGCGGGCCATGTGACGGTGGCTGTCCCGCCTTTGCTTTCCGCAATCGTTGTGACGAATGGCGCCGGAGCGTTCGTCACATAATCCACAAGCCGGGACGGGATCAGCTCAGCCACGCCCGCCGAATAGGGCGCGTAGATCCCTGTCAATTGAACACAGTTTGTCGGAATCGGCGCATCGTCGAATGGATTATCCAAAATGGGATTGGCCGCCGGACCATAATTATACGTGGGTTCATAGAGTTCCCAGGTGTTCGTATTCCCGGTGGCCGGGTTATACGGGCCGTTTGCGGTGAAATAGACCTGCGTGAAGTAGTTGGACTCGAATATGCCGCCGACTCCGTCATGCTGATTGCCGGTTATGCCCAGCGATCCTCCCTTGTTGTCGCCATAGAGGTAACAATTGGTGAAGGTAACGACTGAGCATTGATAGGTCAGCGCCGTGGGTCCAAAATTATTGGTCGCGATGGAATTAAACGCGTAATTCATGAGCCTGGGCGTCACAGGGATCTGCGGCGCAACATTGGTCGTGATTGCACTGGGCGACGCCGGGGCCAATTCCAGCTCGCCGTAGTAAATTTTGACAGGAGCGCTCACGGTCACATAAGTTCCAATCGGATACCCGTTCGTATTGCCGAAGCCCGGCAGATACACCTCCGCTCCCAAACCGGAAGCATCCTGGATGAAGTACTCAGTATAGGAACCGCTTCCATAGGCTACCATGGAGACGTATCCGCTGACCGTTACGTTATTTGTATTCACCTGGATTGGATTAACTTTGCCCGCGGCGATTACATTGGTATAGGTCACCAATAAATTGTGCAATTGCAGCATGGTCGCTGAAAGAGGCGCAATTTCTATGATCGAGTTCGTCGGGCCGAAAGCGAGGCTCCCGCCATTCACTGAATTGGAAGCCAAAAGGAAGTAATTGCCGGCGGTGGTGTAGTCAGCAAGGAAGACGTTCAGCGCCGGACTGTTTTGCCCGGGGAGCGGCGAGAAGGTTGCAGGCGTATTGGTTGGCGCAAAGTACCATTGATAGTAAATCGGGCCGGTACCCAGAGCGATATTCGTGAACCCGCTCGAGGTAAACAGATTCGCTACGTTCGTAAGGGTCACTTCATTTGTTGGGAAGAATATCGCCGTCGGCGTTGTGATAACCGTGTCAATGGCATTTGAACTCGCCAGTGAATTCCCGTAGGCATCGGTCACGATGCAATAATATGTGTCTGAAGCCGTTTGGCTATTCACGGTGAGAGCATCACTTTGCGACCCGGAATAATTGGCGCCGTCGCTTAGCTGCCCAAATGAGGTTGAATACCATTGATAGGCCAAATCCACGCCGGAAGCGACGGCATAAAAGGTCGCGGGATTGCCGGAATAGTTCGTAGCGGACTGTGGCTGGATTCCGTAGACAGGAAGATTGGTGCTGTTGACATCATTAAAAGTCGTGCCCGAAATTACGTTGCTGATGCCGCCGTTAATATACGGGCTGAATCCAATTTGCGAGATCGCAATGTCAAGGAGGCCGGTCGAGCTCGTCTTATCGGTACCGTAAACGAAGTTCACCCCCTGACCGCCACCGAGATCGTCTCCGTTGGCGACGTTGAGATAATCGTTATACGACGGGTTAATCCAAAGAGTTGCACCCTCAAAAGTGAAATCCGAGGAATTGGTATCAAACAAAATAACCACGTTATACCAGACATCGGTGGCCAGATCCATCGGGTAGTTATTTGGCGGGCCGGCCAATGCAGAAAACGAAGTCGTGTAGTTGCCAATAGCGAGCCGATATGTTCCAGGGACCGAGGTGTCGCGGGTATCAATAAAAACATGGCAGCAATCATTGGTGTCATTAATGTCCTGCAATTGGCAAAAGTAGCCGCCGTCGGTGGAGGACGGCAACTGGCTAACATTAATTCGAAAACTGGCGTAATTAAATTCGGTCGGGTTGGACCAACCGTTGGTCGGGGTGGCGACACTGTCCTTGTTGGTGGAGTTCAGGAGCAACACGTTGTTGGTTACATACGCGTCAAGAATTGGAGTCTTCGGGTAATACGCGTACCACTGGCCTTGTGTTTCGACCAACCCGTCGGCGTACGGGTAATTCGTCGCATCGTTGAACAGCACGTAGGCGCGCGTCGCAGACGTCAGGATCAGGATAAAAAACAAAGGCAGGATTCTTTTAAATATTTTCATGATTTTCTGTTTTCAGTTTGTGAAACTTATTGCTCCCCGACTAATGATTAAGCGAGGACATTCTAACGCATAGTTCCCTGATTTCGCGTGACATTTCGGAAACATTTCGGCGCGGATGAATCGCTTTTCGTCCAACGGCGAACCACTTAACTTGCGAAGACAGCGCCGCAGCCGCTAAATCATTCGTGGCTCCTCTTCTGCCAATATTCGCTGCGAATCGAAACGGTTGCCAAACGTTAACACCCCTATCGCCGGGATATTTATTCATTTCGTGGTTTGGGTTGATCCAACAAAAAGACAAACACGTTCTCTCACACTTCCACGCTCTTGCAAAGAATTTTTTACGATGTTTTTACAGAAAGTTATTCACACGAATAAATCATGCGGAGATTTATGCTTGCTGGACAAATTTCATCTGCCTGCAAAATCCAAATTGCTAATTTTTCCACAGCTTTGCTGAGTGATACAATGGATTGTAGTCTCAATATTCCACGTACTATTAGGACTAGCCGCGGAATCCTTTTGGGGAGAAAAAGAAGCCGAATATTTTGAAAATGCAGCGAGGCAAAACCTGGCTCGGGCGAAAAATCCCACCTCAAAAAACTGTGAACCGTGCCGGGTGGCGATGCTTCACCACCTGCATCACTTCGACCCTTTCACGGTTTCACCGCTTCGACCGGCTGCACAGGCGCCTTCGCAGGGTCGCCACATGCTTTCTCGCCCTGCTCCATGAAAATATCGTGAATCGTTTCCAACATCATTGCGGGATTGCACTGGCATTTCAAAAGCCGGCGGTTTGCCCCCTCCAACAATGGCTCGTCCTGCGCCTCGATAATTGAGTTCGTCGAAAAAATGACAATTGGAACCGATTTGAGCCGCGCGTTCGACCGGATGAATTTCAAAACCTCAATGCCATCGAATTTGGGCAGAACCAAGTCCAGGAGGACCAGATCGGGCACGACATTGTGGAGCAGGCGGAGTCCTTCCAACCCGTCCCGCGCAATCTGAACCTGAAATCCGGCCCTTTCCATCACTCGCTGGTAGGCCAGACGCTCCACTTCGCTGTCCTCTATAAAAAAAATTGTTTTTACCTCACCGGGCATATGACTGATTTTGTGTTAATTATTTCTATGACAGATGTTTATATAACACCTTAATTCGAACGCGATTGACCTGTCCCGCGCTAATAGCCGCCCATCGATCCGCTCAAGATTGACGGGAAATGAGCAGCAAATATGCCATTAAGCCAATAAATCGGCTAACTTCCTCCCATCACAGTGAAAGGTCCGTGTTTATCCGGGGATCGACGGTCCCGTTCCGGGTGGTGCGGTGGCGGTTGCCGCACAAAGACAGGCACGGTCATTTCGAGCCGGCCATTTACCGCCAGCCCGATCTCGTATTCTCCGGCCCTTGGGATTTGAAGATTGTGAATGCCCACGACAATAGCCGCGCTGGCGGAGGACGCTCCGGAGGGGATCTGAATATTGATTTGCTGGGTCGGCGGAGAAGGCTGAAGCGCTTTACCGTCCGAGTCGATGATGGAAAACCGGATTTCCTTGAGACCCTCTTCAATTTTCTGGAATCGCAATTTGGCGACGAGGCTGCAACTGATGGCAATTGGAAATTGCGGGACGAAGATAATGTCCGTGGCTCCCAGGATATTCAATTCGCCATTGGGACTGGGCCTCGCGGCAAAGCAGAGCGTCAGCATCTCCGTTGTCATGAAGGGGATGTAAAAGGAAAAACCCTAAACGCAAAAGGAAAAAATGGAGCGGCACGTCCGGGCTACTGCCGTTGGCTCCATATCATTCACTCCATTTGCGCGCACCATTGATCGATCTTTTTCTTAATAGCGTCGCGCAGATCGCGTGTCCGGGCAATTTGTTCCTGGTGCGAGCCGTGAAACTTTGAGGGATCCGGGAAGCTCCAATCCAGTCGTTTAGGCCACCCGGGAAACGGCGGACAACGCTTGGCATTCTCTTCGTCGCAGACGGTAATTACATGATCAAACGATTTTTCAAATTACCAGCGCCTGAACTCCGCATTCCATCCGTTCAATTTCAATTCCGGAGTTTCCCGGTCGGGAAAATTGGCGATATACGAATTTTCGGTGTGCGGCGGAAGCGAGACGTAATTATCATTCCAAAATACGGGCGTAAGGGTTTGCCCCGATTTCTCGCCCACAATTCGCAGTTCGATGAAAAAAGCCAGGGCATCACCGGGATTCTTCAGATCAACGCGCGCCCGGGCGCCGTTTCTTGTGCGTTTGTAGGATACCCGATACTGCACGGTGGCCGGCGGCAAATGGTTTAAGGCGCGAAAGTCGGCATAAGACTTATTTGGCGTGACATACCATGTGCTATTGTCTTCATCCAGTGGATCAGACTTTGTGGAGAGCCAGTAAAAATTGTCCGCGCGCTTTACACCGTTCCCGTCCACCGTCCGAAGGTCCAGAAAATAAACCGGCGTGGCCGGAGCCAACATCGATAGATCGCAAATTTTTTGGGCGCCGTAAACGGAAGTCGCATTGGTTATGGCATCTGCAAAGATCGCTTGGGAATTCAAATCGTATGCCGTGATTTCCGTGCGGCTGGGGCCGAAGTCATGCCGGGTTTGATTTACCAGATAGATGCCGCGATCGCCGTAGTTATAAATGACCGAAAATGGCGCCGCTCCTTTTTTGGTTCCAAAAAACGCCCCACCGGTAACCAAATAATAATCGTAAAGCTGCCAATAAAGTTTGGGCCAGGACGCATTGAGCATCCATTGGATAATGCCGGTGGTATGCGGAAGGTTCGCTGCAAACGCCTCGAACATGGGACGAATGGCTTCGTAATTTGCCGCCTGGCTCTTGAAGGCGAATTCAGAAACGCTCCGCGGTGTCCCATAGCGATTGGTAAACGCCGTCCAATAGTCATCCATCTGGTGAAATCTCCCGCGCGCGCAATGAAATTTCCAAACCGAGTCCATTGGCCAAAGGTCTTCCGGCGGGAACATTCGCTCAAGGCTTTCCAATGGCGGCGGCAACGGTCCGGGTCCGGTTTCGGTATTGTATCCAAACGCCCCGCCGTTCTTCCGGTCCACGTACCAATAATTGGGTGTCACATAATCATATGGCCCGTTCATTTTGACGCCCGAAGGCCCGGTGACAGCGCTCGCGCCATCGCCGCATGTCTGGAGCGTCGGGCGTGTCGGGTCAATTTCCGACAGCAGCCGGTAGTATCGCCGTTCCAGTTCCGGTCGCGGCATCAGGTCACTGCCGAGCACCCATACATAAATGGAGGGATGATTCCTGAGCCACAAAACCTGGTCGCGCAAATAATTCGTTGCCAATTCCATGTCGGCCTCAGACTTAAACCCGCCAAAACGATCGCAATTTTTCCCGAGTTGCCCGGGCCATTCCCATTGGCAGCTCCAGCCTGCCATGACGAGCATCCCGTACTGATCCGCCAAATCGTATAATTTTTGGCTGCTTCCCCAAAGCCCTTCGAGCCGGATCGTGTTCAGGTTCATTGCCCGCGCATACCGAATTTGGGCATCCAGGTTCGTTTGATTTTCCCGCAACAACAGCTCGTCCGCCCATCCGCCCCCCCGAATCAGAATCTTTTTTCCATTAACCATGTAGCCACGATAGCCTTCGGGGGTGAAATAATCTTTCACCGCGCGGATGCCGAAGCGCACAGTCGCCGTGTCCGCCTCCTTCCCATCTTCGCTCGCGGTCAAGGTCAGATTGTAAAGATGCGGCTCACCCAGTTCCCACGGCCACCATAACTGCACATGTTCAAAATTCAGTCGCGGATTCTGTTCGGGTGTTAGTTCAACCCGGCGCGTTTCGAACGGTTGCAGCGGGAAATCCTCGCTGAAAGTTGCGCCGCCGATTTTCCCGCTCACAGTCGCGTTCACCGGACGGGATGAATGGTTCTTTAAATCAGCACAAATGGTCAATGCGGCCCGCGAAAACTGTTGCAATGGCGAGCTTTTGTCCGGGGCCGAGTCGTTTAAGTCCGGCAGGTCACTTTTCACAAACACATTTGCCAGCCCTACGTGATTGTAAAAATGGAGCTTTACCGGCCGGAACAATCCCATCCCCCGATCCGGGGGCCATGGATTCCAGTCCACAAATCCCATCGTAAAATCCCCGGGCCGGGGCGGGAAAACTTCGACTGCCAGGTCATTTTTCCCCGGCCTCAATTTCCCGGTCGCATCCAGCGTAAAAATCCGGTATGCGCCGAATAATTCGTTTGTTCGTCCGATCTGCCGGCCATTCAACCAGATATTGGCCCGATAGTTAATCCCTTCAAAAATTAAATCGGCATCTTCAGCCGCGCGCTTGCCCGAAAGGCTGAACTCATGCCGAAACCACCACGCGTTGGAAAAGGAGTCTCGCGGGATCCGGGCAAAATTCGTTCCATAAAAAGTGTTCGTGTAAACCCCATCATTGACGAGGGCGCCTAAAACTGTCGTCGGCACTGTTGCCGGATACCAGCCGCGGGGATTGAAGTCGTGTGATGAAACCGTACTGCCGTCGTGAGAAGTCTTCTCTCCGGAAAGGGGCGCCGCTGCCTGGATTTGCCAGTCCTGGTCCAGCATTAACTCGGCCGCCTGCCCACGAAGGCAGGGAACGGCCGCCACAGCCCACCAGCAAATTACCCAGGCGAAAATAACTGGATTGAGGTTTCTCATCGAAGCACAGCAAAAATAAAGCTAACGCCGCAATGCGGAAAGGAAATCCTGATCCAAACAAAATCCCGGCTCTAAACCTGCCTTTGACTTAAAATGCGCTTCATTTGCCGGCGCGGAGAATTTCAGTTCCTGCCAGCATCAGGGCGCCCCATCCGTGTGGATCGTCGGCAGGACGTTCCCGCTTGATATAATATTCCAAATCCCTTCCGATGCTTGTTCCCTGACAGGTTCCGCCGACCGCGCCATCCGAGTTTACATTTTTGGCAACCGCTGCAAAAGCCTGTCGCGCCATCGCCATGTTTTCAGATCCAATCCACCCGCGGTTTACCGACCGCGCAATGCCGTAGGCGAACATGGCCGTGCAACTGGTTTCCTCCCACAACTCCGGTTTGTCCAATACCTGCCGCCACGCTCCGTCGGCCGCCTGAACGCGCTTTAAACCCTGGATTTGACGGTTCAAAATCTCGAGCAGTTTCGGTCGCAATGAATCGTTCGGATCCATTGCCGACAAGGTTTCGACCAGGGTGACAATTACCCAGCCATTTCCGCGTCCCCATTTGAAGGGGGCGTGCTGCTTTTCAGCCACGAAATAGCCATGAAACCAAAGACCATCGGCATCCTGCTCGAGCGCTGCCTGATGAATAATCTGTTCCGCCGCGTCATCAATAAACTTTTGATCATGCCGATAAATGCCAAGACGAACGAGAAACACCCCGCCCATATAAAGGTCGTCCGGCCAGACTGTCCCACCCATAACCCGCGGTCGCCACAGCGTTCCGTCCGGCATACGGTCCTGCCGGCGAGTCACCCAGTTCGCAATTCGATCCACCACAACCCGTTCTTCCGGCGAGACTTTATCGGGCGATCGCATCATGCTTTCAATCATTTCATTTCCCATCGCTCCGCAACTGTCCAGGTTTCCCAATGTCATCAAGCCTTTAATGCTCGTCCCGCGCGCAAACCTGACGCCTTCATCGCCGAACTGACTTTCCAATCCGGAAAGCCAGTGATAATAGCGCGCGCAAATCAGGTTATGCTGCACAACGAAATCAAGCGGCGCGTGATCCGGCGTCGTCTCGCTCAACCGTTCCATGCCAAATAGCGCGACGCCCCACGGATAGGTCCAGACAATGCCGAACGGCGTCGTGGCCGCCTCCGCCGCATCCACGTTTGTAACGGCCGAGTAATCTCCATCCGCAAGAGGATGGCTGTGAAACTTCGCAACCCGCGTCATGACCTCGCGAATTTGCGAATCAGAAATGGCTGCTGAACTTGTCGTGGATTGTCCCGCCGCCGTCAGGCAACACCCCAAAAGCACCGTCGCTGCATAGTGGAATTTCATGCGCGAATTATAGGCAAGTAATGACGCCAGGCCATAGGACAAACGTTCAGTCAAAAAAACGCCAAATCGCGGTCGACTCGCAACTTTCCAGCAGTTAACAGCTTGCGCCGGTTAAAAAGGTGTGGTTAATTCATTTTAAGGGAATTATGGAACAAGGAGCATATGGAAATATTCTGGGCTTGTTGCGGGCTCGGTCCGGTGTCGATTTTACAATCTATACACAAGGTATTCTTAGGCGACAAATCAAACGGCATATGACGTCTCTCCGTCTTGAGTCGCCGGAAGATTACGAGCGTTACCTGCGCAATCATCCTCCCGAAATTCAATCACTGCTCAATGATATTTTGGTCCTGATCGGAGGATTTTTTCGCATCCCTGCCGCCCTCAAATGGTTCAGAAAGAGTCATACTCCCGCCGAACCGGCAGATAAGCTCGACGACAGCGAATCGGAGACGGAAATAAATAATCGGAAAGATTTGGAAACCGCCAAACACCGATCCCGGCCCAAGGTTCGTGAGCCCTTGGGAATGAATGATTTGACCGAGGCGGCAAAAGTGAGCCATAAAGGTCACGATCCAGTGCCAGGACTCTTCAAGGCCCTGGTTGATTCATCCGATGACGCCATCATCATGAAAGACCTCGACGGAATTATTCGCACGTGGAACAAGGGCGCCGAAAGAATTTTTGGCTATACCGCCGATGAAATTATTGGAAAACCGGTCACCGATTTGATGCCACCGGCGCTCCGCCCGGAGGAGCCCGGAATTCTCGGGCGCATCCGCGACGGCGAGAGAGTCGAACATTACGACACTGTCCGAGTCACCAAAGACGGACGGTTGGTCGACATTTCCCTAACAATTTCACCCATTATCAACGACAAAGGCCAAATCATCGGCGCTTCAAAGATCGCCCGCGACATTACAGAAAGGAAACGCTGGGAA
>DASYZW010000152.1:0-4899 GCA_035945915.1 Verrucomicrobiia bacterium
CAGGCAAATTTGAAATGGCAAGGCTCAGTCGAATCGCCGCTGCAAGGGCCGGCCGGCAACAAGGAATTCTTGGTCTTGATAGAAAAACTTTGAAAACGGAAAAAATCAGACGGGTCGGGCTGATCGGTAATGCTCAAAAACCCGAATGCGCCGGCATCATCCGCAAGGCGGCCAGGCTTGTCGAACAGGCCGGGCGCAAGCCCCTCATCGACGGCGATGTCGCCGCCCTCGCGCGCGAGGTGGATTTGCTCCTGGTTTTCGGCGGAGACGGCACCATGCTGCAGGCCGCCCGGGATATTGACGGCGCCAAAACACCATTGCTGGGTATCAATATTGGCGGACTTGGTTTCCTCACGGCGGTGCCGTCCAAAGAATTACCCGGCGCGCTCGAAAAGATTTGGAAAGGTGAATTTGACTATGAAGCGCGGGCGCTCATCGAAGTCAACGGCCGGTGCAATGGCAAAGAAGTCCGACGCTCCGCGCTCAATGACATCGTCGTGAGCCGCGGCGCCTTATCCCGCCTCATCAGCCTGGAAGTCAGCGTGAACGGCGAACTCATCACGCGCTACCGATGTGACGGGTTGATCGTAAGTTCACCGACAGGTTCGACCGCCTACTCGCTGGCTGCGGGCGGCGCTGTGGTATTGCCGACCGCCGACGTCTTTGCGCTGACGCCCATTTGTCCGCATGCGCTTTCAAACCGGTCCATTATTTTGCCGTTGAATTCCACCATTACCATCCAGGCGATGAATCCGGCCCCGGCAACCTTGGTGAGCGTGGATGGCGAAGTCGTGGCGGACCTGGATGCGAACGACAAAGTGACGGTGCGGCGCAGCACCAACGTTCTTCGCCTGGTCCATTTGGCGAAGAGTTCATTTTTAGAAGCCTTGCGCCACAAATTACAATGGCGCGGCGCTTATTTTTAAACACATGGTTCGATTAAAAGACATTGCCCGGCAGGCGGGGGTTTCGGTCATGACGGTATCGAAAGCGTTGCGTGATGAGAGCGACGTTTCGGCGGCGACCAAGGCCCGGCTCAAAGCCCTCGCGCTTCAAATGGGCTATGTGCCCGATTCAAGCGCCCAGGGGTTGCGCACGAAAACCACCCGGATGTTCGGGCTGGTCATCCCCTCCATTACCGATCCGATTTTTGCGCGCATTGTGTTTGCGATCGAGGAGCGGGCGCGCGAATTGGGTTACGATATTTTGCTGGCCCACACGCTCAATCAAAGTGAGCGCGAGGAGCAGTGCATCCGGCGCCTCCTGTCGCGGCGCGTTGATGGCCTCTTCATTTCGCCAGTCTATCGTTTTTCGTCGGAGGCCCGCATTTACCAGGAAATTCAGGCCCGCAAAACTCCCGTGGTCCTGCTGGGACCGCCCGCGCTCTTTTGCCGCGGTTTTCCCGGCGCGGAAGTGGACGAACTTTCGGCCAGCTACAATGTGACGCAGCATTTGCTCAAGTTGGGTCATAAACGAATCGCTTACTTGACGGGCCCGCAGGTCGCTCCCTGGGCTCATGAGCGCTTCGAGGGTTATCGCCGTGCCCTGCGCGAAGCCAACCTGGACGTGGACGACAAGCTGGTGTTTCAGGCAGGCGGCACGATTGAAGATGGAACGAAAGCCGCGCTGCAAATGCTCAACGAAAGCTGCGGCGCGACGGCCGTGCAGGCGGTGAACGACCTCGTGGCCATCGGTTGCGCGGTCACCCTCCTGGCCCAGGGATTGAAAATTCCGGATGACGTTTCGGTCGCCGGTTTCGGAAACATTTTATTAACGGAACATTTCCGCGTTCCGCTGACCACTGTGCGCCAGCCCAAATTGCGTTTGGGCATAGCCGCAATGGACATCATGATGCAGCTTCTTCGCGGTGAACGGACGCAAACCCGCCGTCTGCCGGCGGAACTCCTGGCGCGTGAAAGCTCGGCGGCGCCGAAGCCCGGTTAAAAACTCCCTTTTATCCTCGGATCAATCCACCGGTAGAGCAGGTCAACCACCAAATTGGCGAAAACCACGATCGTGGCGCTGAACAATACGGTCCCCATGATCATCGGCACGTCCAGGTTGAACACGCTCTGGACCGCAAGGGTGCCAATGCCCGGCAATGCAAAAACATTTTCCGTAAAAAGCACGCCGCCGAACAGGCCGGCGATGTCCATGCCCAGCACGGTGACCACGGGAATCAATGCATTCGGCAGCGCATGCCGGAATAGCACGGCCGTTTCAGACATTCCTTTGGCGCGCGCGTTTTGCACATACGGACTTTCCAGGACTTCGACCATGTTCGTATGAATGAGCCGCGCATAGTATCCCACAAACAACAGCGCCAGGGTCGCCCCCGGAAGGAGCAATGAAACAAATCCGTTGAACCCGGCCACCGGAAACCAGCCGATTTTATAACCCAGCCAGTACTGAAGCATTCGAGCGAGCCAGAAGGCGGGCAGCGATAGCGAGAGCGTCGCGGCCACGAGAACGCTGCGATCAAACCATCGGCCGCGATACTTCGCCGTCAACACTCCGAGCGGCGCCGCCATGAGCATCCACATGACGACTGCCGTGACCGCCAGGGCTGCGGTCATGGGGAATCGTGATAAAATTGCCCCGGCCACGGATTGGTCAGTGACATAAGAACGGCCCAGATCTCCGTGCGCGAGTTGGCCGAGATAATAACCGAGGCGGATCACTATGGGATCATTGAGATGATACTGGTTTCGGATTTCATTCAGGACAGCCGGTGACGCCTTGGGACCGGCGACGATACGGGCGACATCGCCAGGCACAAGGTTCACGAGCAGAAAGATCATTACCGCCGTCCCCACCAGCGTCACGGCGGACCAAAAAAGCCGGATGAGAAATCGCTCGAGCATATCTATTTTTGCGGGTCAAGCCACATCCACTCGTATCGCCAAAGCCAGACCGGATGCGGCCGCGTGCCGTGAACGCGCGGATTATAAAGGATGGGCGTGACCTCATGGACTGTCGGCGCCCACGGCGCATCTTCCATGATCAGGTCTTCCGCCTTCTCGTACAACCGCGTGCGTTCATCCTCGTTCATACTCGACCCGGCCTGGTCCAGGATCGAGTTGACCTCCGCGTTGTTGTAAAACGTCGTGTTATTGCAATCCGTTTCGGTGATGTATCGGCCGTTGAACAAAACATCCAGAAAATCGCTCGGGTCGGGGTAATCCTGGGACCACGCCCACATCCCGCACGGGACCTGGCGGCGCGTGGTCGCCTCATAGTCGAAGGCCGTGAAATTCGCCGGGCGCAGGCTCACGTCGATGCCTACTTGCTTGAGGTCCTGCTGAACGGCCGCGGCCATGCGCACAAAGACGGGTTGGTCCGCGAGATACGCCAGCGTGGTCTGCAAGCCGTTGGGATAACCGGCCTGGCGCAGGAGCGCGCGGGCTTTTGCCGGGTCATAATGGTAGTACGGCAATGTCGCATTGGTCCATGGCATCGCGGGCGGCACGATGCCGTCGGCAACCGTGCCGAATCCGCCGGCAAGTTTGATAAGCCGCTCCTTATTGATCGCGTAATTAATCGCCTGGCGCACCAGGCGATTGTCAAAGGGCTTCATTTCCGTGTTCATGAATATATAATCCGTGCCCACAGTCGGCACACCGACCAGCCACGAGCGACGCCGCGGATCCCGCGCGAACAGGCTCGCCTCGGACGGCCCGGCCCAAACCCGGTCCACTTCGTTCCGTTCCAGCATCATGGTTTCTGTCGCGTTATCGGGAATGATCAACACGTCCACCGCGTCCACATAACCGTCCGGGCCGGTGTAATAGGGATTGCGAACCAGCCGCCACCGGATGCCTCGCCGAATTTCGACAAGTTTATAGGGTCCCGAACCAGCCATTTGATATTGGAAATCTTTTCCGAATTGCTGGACAACATCGCGCGGGACAACCGTGGCGAACGACATCGCCAGCACATAACGAAACGTGTAGAGCGGCTTTTGAAGCTTGATCACCAGGGTCCGCTCGTCCGGCGCGCTCAATCCGCTCACATGGTTGGTTTTGCCGGCGGCAAATTCCGGGGCGCCCAGGATATCCGTGAAAAAGCCTTGCCCGGGAGAATCTGTCGCGGGATTCAAAATGCGTTCGAAGGAAAAGACGTAATCCTCTGCCTCCACTTCCCGGCCATTGGCAAACTTCACGCCCGGCTTGAGGTGAAAAGTGTACGTTTTCCCGTCGGACGAAATATTCCAATCGACGATCTGGCCCGGGACCAGCTTCGATCCATCGTCATACTCCAGCAATCCGCGAAACAACAATCTCGTCATTGGAATGCTGTCGTAATCATAAGCAATTGCGGGATCGAGCGAACGCATATCCGATGACATCGCCACCCGCAACGTGCCGCCTCGTATCGGTTGAGCGTCGGGTACCGGCGCGGCGATGACTGGTTTCGTGAGCGTCGCGCACAAAAACGCCAGCGCAAATAACGCCTCCTTCAAGGCAGGGACACCGCGCTGCGCCGTCACCGGCTCTGGAGCCGACGGAATACGCCCGTTCGAACATTCAAGCCCCACCATGGCCATGGCATCGGCAATTGCGCAGCGCGCCCTCTCAACCCCGCTCGCATCCTGGACTGCGGTGGCAAGGGAAGCGCGACACCGCGTTCGCACCGCATGCATTCTTCCAAAAATGTCACAGGCCATTTTCATCGTCTCAGATGTGGGTTCAACACTTCCTGCAAGCCCTGGCCAAGGAGATTGAACGCAAGGACCGTCAGCAGGATGGCTACCCCCGGCGCGATGACGATCAGCGGCGCAAAAATGAAATAATCCTGGCCGTCGGCAATCATCGAACCCCAGGAGGGTGCGGGCGGTGGCACACCCACGCCCAGGTAACCCAGTCCGGCCTCAAGAAGAATCGTATTGGCGGTGGCCAT
>DASYZW010000153.1:0-4068 GCA_035945915.1 Verrucomicrobiia bacterium
ATCGTGGCCACGGTAATCGGGGAAGGCGGCAGCGGCGGCGCGCTTGGCATTGGCGTGGCCGACCGCGTTTTGATCATGGAAAACGCCTATTATTCCGTCATTTCGCCGGAAGGTTGCGCGGCGATTTTGTGGAAGGACCGCACGGCCACCGCCAAAGCAGCCGCGGCGCTTAGAATTACCGCGCGCGATTTGCTGGACCTCAAGTTCGTCGACGAAGTCATTCCCGAACCGGCCGGCGGAGCGCACACGGATCCCGTCGCCACCGCCAATAACTTTAAGACCGCGTGCTTGCGACATTTGGAAGAAATTCTGGCGTTGCCCACAACTGAGCGCCTCAAGAAGCGTTACGAAAAGTTTCGGGCCATGGGCCGGTTCAGTGAAAAAGCCAGGGTAGACGCGGATGAAGTGCCGCGGGCGGCGGCATAACTTAATGCGCATGAATGAGTCCTGCGGTGCAGGGCCATGAATGACGCAATTGCCCGTGTTTGAATTTCTAAGAAGGTACCAGGTGAATGACACAAAGCCAGGCCGCAGAGAAATGCTGCTGGTCAACGGGCGGGAAATTCCAGTCGCAGTCGTGCGAAGCCGCAGGGCGCGGCGATACGTCCTTCGTTTGCGCGCAGACGGCCTTGCGCGCTTAACAATCCCCCGCAGTGGATCGGCAAGGGGAGCCTGGGAATTCGCCCAGCGACAGGAAGCATGGCTTGAACGGCAATTACAACATTTTGCGGCGCGACCGGTCCGGCCTAAAGAATGGCAGGCGGGAACGGAAATTCTTTTTCGGGGCGAACGAGTCAGGATCGAACTTACTGGCAACGCCGTTCAGTTGCGGGACGAAATTATTCCGCTGACCGACGCGGCCGGCGATTTAAGGCCGCTGATTGAGCGACATCTGCGCAAGCTCGCCGCGAAAGAGCTTCCCGCCCGGACGTTCGAGTTTGCCGCATTGCATCAACTGTCTGTCCGGCGCGTCACCGTGCGCGCGCAACGGTCGCGCTGGGGATCGTGTTCATTCAAAAATGTCATTTCGCTAAACTGGCGGTTGATACAAACGCCGCCTTTCGTCCGGGACTATATCATCCTGCACGAACTGATGCATTTGCGGCAAATGAACCATTCCGCCCGGTTTTGGAAGGAAGTTGAGGGAGTCTGCCCGGAGTACAAAACGGCCAAATTGTGGTTGAAAGAAAATCCCGGTCTCCTCGATCATTAAAAGGTTTTCCGTCTCTGAACTTTTAGAACGTTTGAAGAAAGAGCCGCGCGATGAGAAAATGCAACTGTTCCGGCAATTGCGGACCCCACGATGACGGGTTTTCCCGGCGTGAGTTTTTGGGGCTGGTTGGGGCCGGTGTCGCCATGTCGCTCGTCGGCCCATCCGCATGGGGCGCCTCCGAACTCCCGCCCGGCGACTTGGAACGTTGGAAACGTTCGCTATTTGAAACCGGCCGTGCCCGCGTTTATCTCTCGAATAAACACTCCGATGCACGGATGCATTTGGGCGGCATCGGCACCGGCAATCTTGAAATCGGATCCGACGGTCGCCTCACAACCTGGCAGCTTTTCAATACCCTTCGTGACGGGGAAATGCCGTTTTATTTCGCGATCAAAGCGGGGACTACGACAAAACTGCTCCAGACCACGGGCGGGCCTGATTGGCCGCGGGTCGCCAGGATCGAAATGTCGGGCGAATATCCATTCGCGTCCTTGCGTTTCCAGGATGACGGTTTACCCGTCAGCGTCGAATTAACGGCGTTTACGCCCATGGAACCACTCGATGCGGACTTTTCATCGTGGCCCGTTGCAATATTCCGATTTCGTATCAGCAATCCTTCCCCGGCGCCCCAAACGGTCTCGCTCGCCGCAATGATGACAAATCCTGTTGGCTACGACGCGAAAGGCGAAATCAACGGCGTCGAACATCCAAATTTGGGCGGGAACATCAATGAAGTCTTTCAAGATGGTCAAACGACTGGACTGTTCATGCGCGCGGAAGCCGGCATTCAACCGCCAAAATCGCCTGGATTCGGGACCCTGGCTTTGGCGACGACCGGCTCAGATGTCACGACAATGAGGCGATTCGAAGATTGGCAGGCAGCCTGGCAGGAATTTTCAACTAAGGGCCGTTTTAGTGATGGCAGTGCTGGGGCCGGGTCTGCCGAACCGACAACAAAAGGCCGCACGATCAATGGCGCGATTGCATCGACGGTTTTGATTCCGCCCGGCGGCAGCGTAGAAGTCCCATTCTTCTTCGCGTGGCACTATCCGAACAGTTACGACAAACAATCAGGCGCGCGGATTGGCTGCTATTATGCGAGCCGGTGGGCCGATGCCCGGGCGATCGTTTCCGCGGCGGCGGCCAGGCGGTCGGAGTTGGTTGAGCGGACTGAACGTTACCAACGAACCTTTTACGACAGCACGCTGCCCTACTGGCTTCTGGATTGCCTCACGGCGAATTCCGGAATCATCCGGCACAGCGGGGTCGTTTTTCGCATTGAAAACGGCGACCTCTACGGGTGGGAAGGATCAAATGGCTGTTGTGATCCGACCTGCACACATGTTTGGGGCTATGAACAAACGCTGTCGCGGCTGTTTCCCCGCCTCGAATGCGACATGCGCCGGATAGATTTTAAACACCAACAAAATCCGGACGGTGGAATCAACAATCGAACCGACGTGCCATCGCCGCCGCATCCAACCGGAGAGCATCCTTTCACTGATGGTCATGCCAGTTGTATTCTTAAAGCGTACCGTGAAGCGCTGAACTGCTCCGATGGTTCATTCTTGAATGAATATTGGCCGCACGTGAAGCTTGCGGTGGAATACCTGGTCAATCGGGACGCGACATCAAGCGGCGGCAAGCCCTCCGGAGTCCTCGCCGATGATCAATGGAATACCTACGACGAAGCGCTGCACGGCGTCACCACATTTATCAGCGGCTATTACCTTGCGGCGCTTCGCGCCGGCGAAGAATGGGCGCGACGCATGGGAGAGAGCGCGACGGCCGACCGGTTCCGCGCGATTTTTGAAGACGGCCAGGCGAAGCTGGTTGAACTTTGTTGGAATGGTGAGTATTTCCAGCAACATCTGCCGGATTATTCGAATCACAAGGGCGAAGTCGGACCGGGCTGCATGGCCGACCAATTGTTGGGCCAATGGTGGGCGCATCAACTTGGCCTGGGTTATATTTTGCCAAAGGACAAGGTGCATGCGGCTTTGCTTTCGGTTTTCAAATATAATTGGAAATCGGATTTAACTGGCTGGAAATTTATGCCTCGATCTTTCGCCGGGGCGCAGGACAAGGGGCTGATCATCTGTACCTGGCCGCGCGGCGGAAGGCCGGCGAACGTCATGTTGTACTCCGACGAGGTTTGGACGGGGATCGAGTACCAGGTCGCGGCGCACCTGATTTACGAAGGATTTCTCGAGGAAGGCCTTTGCATCGCCAAGGGAGCTCGCGACCGATACGACGGCGTTCCCCGGCCTCCGATTACGCGAAATCCGTGGTGTGAAATTGAATGCGGCGGGCATTACGCGCGCGCGATGTCATCGTGGTCCCTGCTCCTTGCATTATCGGGCTGGAAATACGACGGCCCGCGCGGTCATTTGCAGTTCCTGCCCTGTTATCAACCGGAAAACTTTAAGTCATTTTTCTCCGGGCCGGAAGGATGGGGCAGCATCGCGCAAACCTGGGACGGAACCAGCCAAAAAGTTGAAATCGCGGTAAAATCCGGCGAATTGCGCCTTGAATCATTGGAACTTGCTCCCGTCCAAATTGGCACTTATCAACCGTCCGTTATTCTGGCCGGTAAAAAAGTGCCGGTGACGTTCTCCGTAAACGGCAGCCGCTATCGCCTGAATTTCGGCAACAAACGCTTATCTATAAAAGCGGGACAGGCGATTGAAGTTACGCTCGTTTGAGATCATGAAGCAATTTCTCCTTATGGTCCTGCTCGCCATGTTCCATCAAATCGGACTCGATAGGCCAGACATCATTCGGCTCGATTTTGGAACGAACTTGCGCAAGCCTCTCCGAATTAAGCTGGATTGATTGAGTTGAGTCGGCCGGCA
>DASYZW010000154.1:0-2788 GCA_035945915.1 Verrucomicrobiia bacterium
GGTTTGAGCGTGAAGAAATGATAAAAGGTCGCCACGCCATAAACCCGGCTGGGCGGCAGTTTTAGCTTGTAGGAGATGAAGAGGAGCAGGTCATCCTCGAGGTATCCAAAAAGTTGCTGCGCCTTGTGAAGGATTTCAATAAGGGCATCGTGCCGGAATTGATACTTCTTCATGTGCGCTTCAAGTATTTTGAAGCGCTTGTCACCGCTGGCGTGTTGCAGCGCGCGAGCGAATCGTGTCTCAGTTTGCGGCGCCTTTAACATAAATCACCCGTTCGAAAATCAGGTGGTGGCAACTAAGTAAATCCCGCTGACGGCAATAACCCAGCCACCGTACCGGATTAAATTCAGGGAATTCCGGTTACGCGCGAATAATCCCAGGCTGATGCCCATGACCTGTAAAATTGTCGTGGCGAAGACAAAGCCGGCGGCATACAGGAGGCTGGATGACGCCGCCGGCATTTCCGCCCCGTGCGCATAGCCGTGGAACAGGGCGAAAATCGAAACTAAAAGCATACCGGCCGGAACCGACATTCGAGCGGTGGTGGCGACCATGAGGCCCAGGACGAGCACGGTTACAGCAACGGCCTGGTCCATCATCGAATATTCGCCGAGTCCTGTCATGCCGAACATCCCGCCCAGTATCATTGCCGAAAGGAACGCCAGCGGAACCTGCCAAATTGCTTTTCCGCCTTGTTGTGCGCCCATAAGCCCACGGCCATGATGGCAAGGAGATGGTCGAGACCGCTCAATGGATGTGCGAATCCGTTGACAAACCCGTGACGATGCCCGAGCAATCCTGGATGCGCGGAAGCGAGCAGGGGAGTAAATATTGCTGACGCGGAAACGGTGGTGAAAATCGCCTTTCTGACGAACCCGGTATTACACGGTGTTTTCATGCCCATAACGTATGGCAAACGAAGGCAACCCACCGCACCTGGCTTGCTTAAAGCTTTACCAGAATTGCGATTTGCACTTCCCGAATTGTTGATTGCCAGTTAAGAAACCGGGGGACGGCAAGGGCCTTTGTTGGTTCCCTAAATCGCTTTGACCGGTGATCTTTTGCCGTAAGTGATCGCGGCAGACTTTTCTAATGCAGACGCAAAGTGTTGTTACCCATGAAGCGCGCTGTTCGCAAATTGCAGGCTGAACTGCCGAGAAAGGGACGGTAAATTCATGCGGGGTTTTTTGTGTGGCGGGGAAACAGGACGAGTCTGTTTTTGAAATTGTAGATCTCAGCCGTGGACGCCTCGAGGTCCTCGGCCTTGATAGCGGCCTGGGAGGCGGGCTTTTTCAATTTTTCAATCTGGCGTCGAAGGCGCGCAGTTTCAATTTGCTTACGCATTATTGGCTTTCTCCTTTTCGTTCCCGGTTAACGATTCCGACGCAGTAGCCATTACGGTGCCAGTTGAATTGGACCCGGTTTAATCGGGAGAAAAGCAATTGGCAACGTGCAATCTGCATGACTGTGGCGGTTGTACGCAGTTTGGCATTCAGAGGCCCGAGCTTTGCTTTTACAATGAGCAGGCTGTTAAAATTCAAGGTATTGCAAAGGTTACGGTATTCGGTGACGGCGCAGGCCGTCGGGGAGAACGGAGGCGCCTGCCGTTGGCATGGCAATGGCCGGTTCGGAATCGTCACTGCAATGGCAACTGCCTAATGCAAAGTGTTCAATGCAAACCGCATTGGACGCAGGGCCATGGGTGCCATGCGCGCGTTTGATGGAAAAATTCAATGAAGAGGGCACCAAGCCAGGAATAAAAACGGCCAGCCGGGAGCCGCCGGGACCGGCGCGCATGATTTGTCTCCCGGGCGGCCATTGCTTCGGAAAAGAATAGAGGGGATTGGGTTCCGGGAACCAATCCCCTCCACCCCTCCTGACTTTGGCAGTGCGCGCCAGGCTTGACCCTGTCTCCCAAAAATTGCGCCCCTCACGATGGCGATTTTTTCGTCGTCGCCGCCGAACCGGCGAAGCTATCGTCCGTTTTGCGGGAAACTGGCGCGGGTTGCGCTACGCGGGTCCGCCGCGGCGAAGTTTGTCAGATTTTCCTGCGGCGCAGAGGCCGGGGCAGGATCTTCGATTGTCAAATCTTCTTCGGGGATGCGCATAGCGTAGAAGGAACGCCAGACGAAAATCAGGGCGACGAGGAAGAAAAATCCGGCAATGCACGCTTTGGCGATCGGATTCTGCATGGTCACGGCGATTTCCACGGCGAGCAATCCGAACAGGGTGGTGAATTTGATCACCGGGTTAAGGGCCACCGAGGAGGTGTCCTTGAACGGGTCGCCCACGGTATCTCCGACGACAGTGGCCGCGTGCAGCTCGGTTCCTTTCATGCGCAAATTGACTTCGACAATTTTCTTGGCATTGTCCCACGCGCCACCGGCATTGGCCATGAAGATAGCCTGGAACAATCCAAAGAATGCGATGCCGACGAGGTAACCGATGAAGAAATAGGGATTAAAAAATGCGAGGGAAAGGGCGAGGCAAAAGACTGTGATAAAAATATTCCACATGCCACGCTGGGCATAGATGGTGCAAATGCGGACGACCTCCTTGCTGTCTTCGGGAGAAGCGGCGCGGGCATGGAGGTTTAGATGGTTTTTAATAAACACCACGGCGCGATATGAGCCGGTCACGACCGCCTGCGTGCTTGCGCCGGTAAACCAATAAACCGTGGCGCCGCCAACGAGCAGGCCCAGGATAACTTCAGGTTGCACCAGGCTCAGCCGGCTGACGACATCGCCGAACATGTTCTGCAACAGAATAATGATGCCGAAGACCATCG
>DASYZW010000155.1:0-3832 GCA_035945915.1 Verrucomicrobiia bacterium
CGCGCTTATTGTTTTTTGAGCAAAACGCCGCTAACCGGAACGAATCCCCCGGTTGATATTGCCCTTCCAAAATTCATTGTTTTGTGGGTCAAACGTGCTACATTCGGCGCACGTCGATTTCGCCAGCTTAGCTCAGCGGCAGAGCAACGGTTTTGTAAACCGTCGGTCGTCGGTTCGATCCCGACAGCTGGCTCCACTTTCACAAACGGCTTTTTGGGCGACGCAAAATAAAAATCGAACTGGAGCCGGCCATAAATTCACGGCGCTATCAGGCCAATAAACCTTCGTTTCCTCCACGGCCTCCTGTTCAATCCCACGGCGCCCCGGAGCCTTCGCGCGATATTTTCTTCATCGCGTAAATCGTAAATCGTAAATCCGCTGATTATCTCAGCGCCCTTCGGTTAAAAGTCCATGTTCAAAAAAACTTTTACCCTTGGACAGCATTTGTCCAACCCCCCATGCCACAATCGGGCCTATGAAAAATCAAAATCATATGGTCATAAACGAAAAAAACGAAATTCAAAATCCAACCGTCGTCTTTGAACCCGTCACCCCGTGCCCGGACCCCGTCAACCTCGCCGAGTTGCTCGCTGAAATCGAAACTGTCATCAAAAAACACGTTGTCCTGAATGACGCTGCGGCGACCGCCCTTGCCGTCTGGGTATTGCATACCTACGTGTATGAATCGCGCGATACCGTCGCTTATGTGGCCATCGAATCGCCCGAAAAACGTTGCGGCAAAACCACCCTTCTCTCCGTTCTCGCCGCCATGGCCAATAAACCATTAATCGCCTCAAACGTCACCGTCGGCGCCCTCTTTTGCGCCATCGATACCTGCCGTCCGACCCTTTTTATTGACGAGGCGGATACGTTCCTCGCCGGCAACAGCACGATGCGTGGCGTGATCAATTCCGGCAATACCTGGCGCACGGCCTACGTCCTGCGCCTCGCAAAATCAAAATCTCAGCAACGCCCCGGCAAACAGGGCTCCGACCAGGAGGGAGCGGGTTCCCCGTCGCCCCGGGTCCCCGATTCCGGCCTCCAGCGCTATAGCTGCTGGTGCCCTAAAGTCATCGCCATGATCGGGAAA
Source organism: Verrucomicrobiia bacterium (assembly GCA_035945915.1). Lineage (GTDB taxonomy): Bacteria > Verrucomicrobiota > Verrucomicrobiia > Limisphaerales > UBA11358 > UBA11358. The sequence goes on from DASYZW010000155.1 coordinate 1,091, forward strand.
GTCCCCGATACCATCGCCGACCGCTCGATCGTCGTTCCTCTGGTTCGTAAGTTGACGGCGGAAATCCGCGCGCCCCTCGCGGAATTAAACCCCGCCGTGATCAAAGCCAAATGCGCCCGCTTCGCGCTCGACGAAGCCCAAAAGATTGCCCGGCACAATAAAATTCGCGGCGAGGGCCTGAACGATCGCGCCGCGGACACCTTCGACCCGCTCTATGTCATCGCCCGGCTGGCCGGCAAAGAATGGGAAGAAAAACTCCACGCCGCCGCTTTGGCCATATCTCCCGGCAGCGGCGGTTCCAAAAACACCGCGGCTGAATTGCTCCTGGACATATTTTCCATTTTCCTCAGCACAGGCAAAACGAAAATCTTCACGCGCACCCTCGTAGACAACATATATTAGCTCGCCCTCAAAAGCGTCGGTAGCGCGGCAAACATCTCATCTGCGAATCTGACCTTCCGTTATCGTTAATGTAACACAGCAAGCCACTCGTAATCAGAAACTTATAAAATGTAACAGCGTGTAACAAACTGTGTAACACAGCAAGTCGTTGCAGCTCAACGATGTAACAATGTAACACGAATTTCAACTTCAGTGCTCATCCCATCCGCGTGCTTATTCGTCGGGATCGTGATCAACTAATCGTCCCCTGCCCCTCCCGCAGCGATTTGACCGCACCTTCAAGCACCCGGAGGCAACTAAATGACAATCATTGTTTAATGCCTCAATCCAAAACAGAAATGGTATTTCGACGGCGGTTTCTAAGCAAACGAGGGCGATCATTCGACAACAATTGTTTATCCATCACGCTCTCGCGCGGTTATGTGTCAGTAAGGTGAAATTGAAAAGTAGACGCGCGCCTCCGGCGTTCACGGTGATTGAACTCATCGTTGTCATCGCGTTCATTGTCGCTGTCCTGGTCCTCCTGGTCCCCGCCCTCTTTCGTAGCGGCAACGAGCCGCGCCCCTCGGGAGCCGCAACCGTTACCACGCGGTAAACGCCCGGGATTGCCCGCTTCCCACCGCGCCTATACTATCGCCGTGTGGAAAAAAACCGCATCGAGGCCTTCAGCGACGGCGTGATTGCCATCATCATCACCATCATGGTGTTGAATCTGACCGTGCCGTCCACGGCAGGCATCTCCGAACTAAAGTCGCGGTTGCCCATCTTCCTGACCTATGCGCTGAGCTATCTGTACGTCGGCATCTACTGGAACAATCATCATCATCTCTTGAAGGCGGCACGGCGCGCCACGAGCGCGCTCATGTGGGCAAACCTCCACCTGCTTTTCTGGCTGTCACTCTTTCCTTTTATGACGGGCTGGATGGGCGAAAACCATTTCGCGGCGGCGCCTGTGGCCGTTTATGGTTTTGTGCTGTTCATGGCGGCAACCGCCTATTTCATCCTGCAAAGCATCATCGTGGCCGACCAGGGCGCCGATTCCAAATTGGCCAGGGAACTCGGCAAAGACTGGAAGGGCAAACTCTCCATCGTCCTCTATGCCGCCGGGACCGGAATTGCGTTTTGGCACGCATGGATTTCACCGGGTATTTACACCCTCGTGGCATTGTTATGGCTCATCCCGGACAAACGCCTGGAGCGAGTCATCGACGAGCCGGTCGAGTGATCGGACGGCATGCAGAATAGATCATGCTTCTCTGGACCATCGCGCGGCATCGTTCAAAGCCATCGGCAGTTCACCAAACCTTGAAAACTAAATTCCCTGATGACGATTTTTCGAACGGCCCGGGCATCGGGTTGGATTCGTTCCTGCTCCTGCCCAAATAGTCGGTGGAAATGGAAATCGGTTCGCCATTGGGCTGCTCAAATGGAAGATTCGGAATGATGGCGTTTCCCAGGACTGCCGTGGTCACCAGTTTGCGCGTTCGTTCAGCCGTCAACCGTTTGCTTAACTTCATTCGGAGGTAATAGTGGCCGCGCCTTTCCGTCAATTGAACTGCCGGAACTGCATTCGTCGTCACGATCGGATCCTTCTCCCATCGTGACGGTTTGGCTCCGTTGAGAAAAACATTCCCGTCCATTGATACGGGAAGTTTCGGCTTGTCCAATTTGCTTAAATTGAATGGTCGATAAAAAATATTATTGTAGAACCGGAGGTCGCCGTCCGGATTGTCGTGCAACCCGGCCAGTTCGGTTGAATGGGCCTTAAGGAAAGGCGTTTCGCGCGCGTCGAACGGATATAACCTGAAAGCTCCGGCAAAAATGTTGTGAACCAACGCGCCCCCTTGTGAATTGACGCTCAATGCATTCCGGGAAAGGAACAGGTTGTTGTCCAGGACAAATGGCCCATGATCCACTTCCAGGAATATATCCGATTGGTTATCATGATAGAGATTGCCGGTCACCCGGGTCCCCTGCGCCATCCAATCCAGCCACGTCCCGAGGCAGCACCGCTCGATATGATTGTGAGCGATGGTCACATCAATGGCGCCGTGAAGCTTGATTCCGGCCATCTCAGCGCCCGAGAACCAGTTCATGATATGGATGTCATGAATGTGATTGCCCGAAATCGTGCTGAAAGCGCCGCCAAGGCTCCCCACAACGCCGCCCTGCTCGCAATGCGAAATGTCGTTGTTGCGGACAATGTGATGTCCAATCATCCCGGCATTCCATCCATTAGTGAGCGCGCGCTGAATCGTGCCCACGTACCCGGGGGCCGACCCGGCGCGATTGTCCCATTCATCGCCGTATTTGCCGAGCGTGATGCCCGCGCACATGGAA
>DASYZW010000156.1:0-6348 GCA_035945915.1 Verrucomicrobiia bacterium
CGCTCAACCAGGCGTTCTTCACGGACGGCGCGTTCATTTCAGTTCCCGAGGGCGTCGAAATTGTCGAACCAATTCAGGTCGTCTACATCTCTTCGGCAAAACAAAACGGGGAATCCATACAACCGCGCAACCTGATCATCATGGGGGCAAACAGCAAAGCGACGATTGTCGAAAGTTACGTGACCTCCGGAGAAACGCTGTCGTTTACCAATGCCGTCACCGAAATGGTCGCCGGTGAGAACGCCGTCGTCGAACACGTTAAATTGCAGGATGAAACGGCCAACGCATTTCACATGGCTACCATCGCGGGCGAGTTTGGCCGCGCCAGCAATGTCAACGTTCACTCCTTTGCCCTTGGCTCAAAAATATCGCGCAATAATATCCGCGCCAGGCTCGCCGGTGAAGGCCTGGAATGCATTCTGAACGGCCTTTACCTTACCCGCGACGAGCAACTCGCCGACCATCACATGATCGTGGAGCATGCCCAGCCCCATTGCGCCAGCCATGAATATTTTAACGGCATCCTCGATGACAAATCCCGGGGGGTTTTTCACGGACGGATTTATGTTCATCCCCTGGCGCAAAAGACCGACGCCAAGCAGACGAACAAAAATCTTCTGCTCTCAAACGACGCCACGGCAGACACCAAGCCGCAATTGGAAATTTATGCCGACGACGTCAAGTGCACGCACGGCGCGACGATCGGCCAATTGAACAGCGAAAGCATTTTTTATTTGCGAGCGCGGGGCATTCCGGAGGCGACGGCGCGCCGGATGTTGATTCACGCATTCGCCGGCGAAATCGTTGAGCGTGTGCGTTGCGCGCCCGTGCGCGAGGAATTGGACAAACTCGTCTGGGAGCGGCTCGAAGCCAGCAGCCACCTGGGCTAAAACCATTGCCGGCCGATCGCCAAGTCCGCGCGGCCTTTAACTATGTTCGACGATATCAATGACCTTTACCAGCAGGTCATCCTGGACCACTGCAAGAAGCCGCGTAATTTTCATGAAATGACGCACCCCAGTTGTTCGGCCCAGGGTCACAACCCGCTCTGCGGCGATCAACTCAAGCTCTATCTTGCCCTGGACGGCGACAAGATCACGGACATCAGCTTTGTCGGCTCGGGTTGTTGCATCTCCAAGGCGTCGGCATCCCTCCTCACGGAATTCGCCAAGGGAAAAACCAAATCCGACGTGGAAGGCATGTTCAGCCGGGTCCACGAAATGGTCACCACCGGCAGGATTCCCGGAGACGTCGGAAAGCTTGCGGTCTTCGCCGGTGTCCATAAGTATCCCGCGCGCGTGAAGTGCGCGATCCTCTCCTGGCACGCCGTCATGGCAGCCCTGAAAGGCGAGCACAAGCCGGTGACGACCGAGAGCGATCAAAATTAACAGTTAGCCTCCGGATTTTTCGCGGAAAAATCGCGCTTGACACGCTTTGATATTTAGATGATTATCTAAATATCGAATTACTATGGATAAACTGTTCAAAGCATTGAACGACCCGATCCGGCGCGGGATTTTAGAACGCCTTCGCGACCGGGAAATGAGCGCGGGCGAAATTGCCGATTGCTTTTCCGTCAGCAAGCCCACGATCTCGCACCATTTGGATTTGCTGAAACAAGCGGATTTGATCCTCCCGGAGAAAGACGGCCAATTCATCATTTATTCCCTGAATACCAGCGTGCTGGACGAGTGTTTTGCCTGGATGTTGAAAATAATTAAGCGACCGAAAGGAAAATCGTATGAAATTTCTAAAAAACGAGTGGCTGCAAGCGCTGATCCTGGCGGCGCCCTTTTGCGCCGCCGCCCTGCTCTGGGATAAATTGCCGGCGCAAGTTCCGATCCACTGGAATGCGCGCGGACAAATTGACAATCACGCCGGCAAGGCCTTGGGAATCCTGTTGATGCCGGTCATCAATATTTTTGTAGCCGCCCTTTTGGCATCGCTTGCCTTGCTGGATCCGAAGATCAAGAAGTCCGACCCGGAGATCAGGTCCAATTCTCTTCGAGTGATAAAAATTGTGCGGCTGGTCATCACTTTATTCAACACCTGCATCGCGTTCGCGCTCATCGCCTTCGCGCTTCACTATCGCTTTGACATGAGCCGATTCATTTACATCGGCTTAGGGCTGCTGTTCGCGGTGCTTGGGAACTTCATGGGCAAACTGCGGCCGAATTATTTTGCCGGAATCCGGACGCCGTGGACATTGGAATCACCGACCGTTTGGCTGAAGACGCATCGGTTGGGCGGACGCATGATGGTTGCCGGCGGTTTTTGCATGGCGGCGGCCGCCTTCCTCCTGCCGCCTCGGCTTTACTTGTTTTGGCTTGTGTTGCCAATGGTCATTCTCATGGTGCCGGCCGCCTATTCATATTTTTGTTATCGCCACGAGCATCGGCCGAACCCGTAAAATTTAATTTTTCCTTTTCTGCTTTTTCCTTCTAATTTCAACTCGTGAGCCTGTCCGAGTACACGTTGCTGGCCGCGGGTTCGTTGTTCGTCATTGTGGACCCGCTGGCCACGGCTCCGGCTTTTCTAGCCATGACGCCGACGGACGCGCCCGAGCAGCGGCTCCGCATGGCCGGGGTGGCGTCGGTCACGACGGCGGCGGTGTTGCTGGGTTTCGCCTTTGCCGGGGCTGGACTTTTTAAAATCTTTGGGATAACGATGCCGGCGTTTGAAATTGCCGCCAGTATTGTTCTCCTGCTCATCGCGCTGGATATGTTGCGAGTGCAGCGCTCGCGCGTTCAGCAAACCAGCGAAGAGACACAAGCCGGCCTCGCAAAAACAGACATCGCAATTACTCCCCTGGCCATTCCCATGCTCGCCGGCCCCGGCGCAATTTCAACCACGATCTTACTTCAAAACCAGGCTGCGACAGTATCGCAGCACCTGGCGCTATATGGCTGCATTATTGCGGTTTCCGTCGCCACGTATTTGACTTTCCGATTGGCCGTGCGCGGTGCGCGCTGGCTCAACCCTATCGCCATGAGCATTGCTATTCGCGTCATGGGACTTCTGCTGGCGGCCGTGGCAATCCAGTTCATGTTGAATGCGATCAAGGATTTTCATTCCGAGTTGACTCTCAACCCTCAGCCGCCATCCGTCAGTTCCCAGCAGGCTCCCTGACGGTTAATTCAGCGTATCTCTCCTGGCAATTGCAGCAAAGCTAAGGCCGGAAACAATGAAAACGGCGCTGCAACCGGCGCAGAACCAAATTAGAAAAGACGAGGATACGTAATACCAGGCTCCCACCGCGCCGCCCGCCGAAAGGGCCCCGCATAAAAATGAATAGAACGCGCTGGCGCTGGCGCTTTGGCGGCTTTTGCGCAGGATTAAATCCATCGCCCGGGTTTCTCGCGCGAGAGCGGCATCACAATCCCCCGAGCAAACCAAGCGGCGCGACGCGGACAAAGTCCCGCAAGCGGGGCACACGGCGCGCCCGCACCAGGCGCATACGCCAATCGCATCGGCCTGGTGCAAGGCGCATTTCATTGCGATTTTGCGCGGAGTAAAACTTCGTTGCAGATGGCCTGCGCGGCCAGTGGCCGGCCGAGGGCTTTCGCCGCCCGCGCCATATCGGAAAGCTTCTTCGAGCCCGTTAGTTGTCCGACGCGAAACGGCAAGTCTTCGACACGGTTGGCCTTGGCCGCCGCGCCGCGTTCAAGGAGGAAATCGCTGTTGGCCGCCTCCTGGCCCGGAATCGGATTTAAAATGAAAAGCGGTTTGCCCATCGCCAGCGCCTCGGAAGTCGTGAGCCCGCCGGGTTTCGTAATGATGAGGTCTGCGATGGCCATTAATTCGTGCATGTTGGACGAAAAGCCCAGGACATGGGTCGGGTGTATGTGGTCGCGGGCGCCAAGCTCGCGTCGAAGCTTTTCATTTCTTCCGGCAACCACGACTGTTTGAAACTGCCCGGCGGCTTTGTCCAATTCAGCCAGGATTTCAGCAACCGGACCCATGCCAAAACCGCCGCCCAGGACGAGCATGACCGGAAGGTCATCCCGCAGGCCATACGCCTTGCGAACGGATTTCGGGTCGGGCCTGGAAGAGAATTTGGCCGAAATGGGAATGCCGGTGACGACGATTTTTTCGGCGGGGATTCCCCGGGCCACCAGACGCGCCTTCGTTTCGTCCGCGGCCACGCAGAAGAGGTCCACGCACGGGTCCATCCAGAGCGCGTGCGCTTCAAAATCGGTGACGACGGTGGTGACAAACGGCTGCGGCGTTTTTGCACTTTTACGCAACAAGCCGAGCAATTCATGCGGCAGAAAATGGGTGCAAAGGACTGCGTCCGGCTTGAATGCCTGCAAATGCTTTTTGAATTTGCTCCTCGACGCGCTCGGGAACGCCCGCGACCATTTGCTAAACCGGTTGACGATTTTTGGATTATCCGTCTTGCTGAACAGCATTCCCCACAGTTCCGGCGCATGCTCGACGAACTTTACGTAACCATCGGCATAAATCCTTTTGTGGAGCGGAGAAAAAAATTTGAGGAGATCGACCCGATCCACCGCGTCATCCGGTCGCAGCGCGCGCCACGCTTCCTCCAATGCCGCCGCTGCCGCATTATGGCCGCCGCCGGCGGTGACAGTTGCTATGAGAATGCGCATAAGGCTCATTAAGCCACAGATGAAACAGAGATGAAACACAGATTTTCGGCATCGCCGATTGCCAAGCAAAAATAATCCGCCTGAGGGCAGGGCGGAATAATTCGGTGAAAAAGTTGAGAACAACTCCAATAACTCTTCCTTTCCATGACTTTCGATTCCGTTCACGCTGTGATCAATGATCGAAACAATTTCCAATGGCACGGGCAACGGCACGGATTTGAAAAAGACCAAACGACAGAGGAACTCAACGGCCGGGGCCGCGCACTCGGTTGATCGTCTTCCGCCGCATTCGATGGAAATGGAACAGGGCGTGCTGGGCTGCATTTTGTTGTCGCCGAACGATTGCATGGGCGAGTGCATCGAGAAATTGAAGGACAACGGCAAGGAGGCGTTTTACGACCTGCGGCATCAAACGATTTACGAAGCCCTTGCCGCGATGTTCGACACCCGAGAGGCGATCGACCTTATTACGCTTCAGCAACGGCTGAAGGACAAGGGATTGCTGGAACAAATCGGCGGCATTCCCTACCTCTCGCAATTGCAGGACGCCGTCCCCAGCGCCGCCAATTTGTCTTATTACCTGGAAAGTGTCCGTGAGAAATTTCTCTTGCGCAAAATGATCTCGGTTTGCACCGAGGTCGTCGGGCGCGTCTATGAATATGAGGGAGAAGTCGACACGCTGCTGGATGAAGTGGAGCGCGACGTACTGCGGATTTCGGAATCACGGGTCCAGGGCGGCGTGATGACGACTCGCGAATTGGTCGGGAAGGCCATCGGCACCATTGAAAATTTTTTCAACCGCAAAGGCGCATTGTCGGGGATTGCCACAGGGTTTCCGGATCTGGACCGGATGACCGACGGATTGCATCCCGCGGAGATGATTGTCATCGCGGCGCGGCCGAGCATGGGAAAAACCTCCCTGGCCATGAATATTGCCGAGCATGTTGCGATTGAAGAGAAGCTGCCGGTGGCGGTGTTCAGCCTGGAAATGTCCGCCGAATCCCTGATCCTGCGCATGATGTGCTCGCTCGCGCGCGTGAATTTGCGTTCCATCCGCGACGGCTTTATGAGCGAAGCCGACTTCCCCAAACTGACCAATGCGGCGGGAAAACTGACCAATTCCAAGCTCTACATTGACGATACTGCCGGCCTATCCATTCTTCAATTGCGGGCGCGGGCGCGGCGGCTGTCGCAACAGCACGGAATTAAGCTTTTTGTGATCGATTATTTGCAGCTTCTGCATTCCACCAGTCGCCGTTCGCAGGACAATCGCCAGCAGGAAATCGCCGATATCTCCAGCGGCATCAAGGCGCTGGCAAAGGAGTTGAAAGTGCCGGTGATTGTGCTTGCGCAGTTGAACCGCGAGGTTGAAAAGGACAAAAGTCGCAAGCCGCGAATGAGCGATTTGCGCGAATCGGGCGCGATCGAACAGGACGCCGACCTGATCGGATTGTTATATAAACCCGATGCGGGCGAAGACGAAGACGGGGGCGCGCCAGAAGAGAGCGATGGTGTGCCGGTAAATCTGTTGATCGCCAAACAGCGCAACGGGCCGCAAGGTGAGGTCGATTTAACCTTCTTGAAATCATATACGCGCTTTGAAAGCAGGGCCAAGATCAGCAGCGAAGACGCGCCGCAATAGCCGGATAGCGCCGGCTGATCGATTCTTCAATCGCGAGCGCGGGCGCGGCGACTGTCACAGCAGCCCGGAATCCAACTTTTTGTGATTGATTGT
>DASYZW010000157.1:0-4260 GCA_035945915.1 Verrucomicrobiia bacterium
TACATCGAAACGTTCTATAATCGCCAACGCGCCCATAGCGCGCTCAATTACCAATCACCCGTTGACTTCGAACTCCAAAACAACTAACTAAATGACCCGATTTTACTGTCCGCTTTTTCGAGGCAAGCCCACTCGCCGGCAACAAGGTCATGAGAATAGGCCGATCTCTCGTGGAGTTCATCAGAAAGAATTTGGCTTCGCCAAAGTGGGAGGGCGGTGAAAGCACGAAAAACAATCTTTGAACGAGCGCGCACCATTCTGATTGGATCTTCCCCAAGCGAAACAAGCCTAGCTTCCTGTTTCTCTTTTTCGGTGGGATCTTTCTTCTTTCCTGCTGGTTTCTTAACAGGTTCATCATAGATGCTTTGCAGAACTCGCAAACCTTCAATGTTCGGTGCAAGGTGCTTGAAGATAAGAAAACCGTAAAACCGCTCCTTTAATGCATCCTTGTTGATGCTCCCACCAGCATACGTCGGCACTTCAGGCACCTTGCTTTCCAGTTTGGCAGAGAACAACTCGTGCTGTTTCGCGGTGATGTGGCCACCAGCTTTCAACTCCTTTAATGCGTCTTTGAACACTTCCCTCGCTCTATCTTCCGTGAGAACATTTCCGCTTCCTGAAACGTTGCAAAAATGGGAATGTTTCAATGCACGGTGGATATGGACAACGTGAGTTTCTGCCTTGGAGTTCCATACCAACCGAGCAACCTGCCTTAGCGCTTTTTCTTTGGCAAGTTGCGCGGCCTCACGAGGGAACGTCACCCCTCGTTTGAATCCACTTTGACAGAAGTAGGGCCAGTATTCGATTCCGCCCTGTTGAATTGAGCCTTCACCACCTAAATCAACGGCCAAAGACTCTCCAGCCAACTCCATTTCTTCGGCCCGGACTCCATTTTTCACCAACGGTTGACGGAATCGCTCGACCGCTTCGACCAGAGTTGGCGGTTGTTCCAACTGCCAAGCTCGCTGCAAGGAAACGCGCATTCCATAACGACGTTGGCCTTTTTTGTCAAATCCCTCCCAAACAGGTTTTAGGAGTTCACTCAAACGAGTCAATTTGCTTTCGGGCGATGACCCCAGCGACGCCAGTGCGACAATGTAATAATTCACCGCGTCCTGAAACAATTCGTGGTGTTGCCAGAGGACATGAAGATCAAGTTCTTTGTTTTGGTCGTCGAGAACTTTGCTGACGCGGCCTTGATAGATGCGATTCATTTTCGATCGTTGGTTAAAGGATGAGAAAATTCAATTTGAGCAATCCCCTCGCAACTGGGGCCCCGGCGTCATAATCGAAGATATGGAGCAGCGTTTGACCGCTGAATCCCACAATAAGATATTCCATCTTTTCCATACTCGCGCCTGATTTACCTGATGAAATGGGTTAATACGCCCGCTGTAATTGTTTGTCCAGACTTTTTTAGCCGTGTCGTGAGGGTTAGAAATCGGAGAAATATTTGTGGCGAAAGCGCTGTTCGTGCCAAAGCGACGTCCGCAGTCAATGGGTCAGGACCGGATTCTTCGTGGTCAAAAACGCATCTTCAAATTCTGAAGCTTGTGATCTTTGTGGCCTATGCGGTTAAATCCCCTGTTTTCGCGTTCAAAAATCGGAAGTTCGAGTTCCAAAAGGTGCCAAAAAGTGTCAAATCACCCTGTTGAACGTCCCTCGATTTTATGGCCAAATGGTACGTAGTACGTAGTATGGGAAGAATTTACGATTTACGATTTACGATTTTCGATTTACGAGTGGTAGCGCGTCCGGGACTCACGGGAGATGGCGGCCCTGCCATTGAGTTGCGCTTTCAGCGCGGCACTGAATCCGCGTGGTTTAAAAATCTGTGCCCATCTGTGTTCATCTGTGGCTCTGGAGCGTTTTCGGCTGTTCAATGGCGGTCAAAAACGCATCCTCAAATTCTGCCATTTGTGATCTATGTGATCTATGCGGTTAAATCCCCTGTTTTCTCTGTTTTCTCCTGCTCTAACCCGTGGCGTTCGTGGCGACCTTTGCGTGAGATTATTTTCGGTTATCTGTGCCCATCTCTGGCTCTGGGAAGTCCCGAATCCACCAATCGCTTGACAGAACTCAGAATCAAAAATTTAGAACAAATTTTGCGCGCCTCATTTTTCGAACTGTCGCATGCAAAATGCATGATCCGATCAAAAGCGGCGAAACAAACGCTTCATAAAATATTGAAATACAGTCACCTATACAGAAACAGTTCCGCCGGATTTTTTCCCGGTCGCTCCGAAAATTTCCCGATTGGTGATGCTACAGTTCTCGACGTCTTTGTCCTTCCAAACGGAACATTTAAGTTTATACAAGAGCGAGGCCAGCGCCAGGAACGACGGGAGTGCCAGGAATGAGCATGAGTGCCAGCCCCGAAAGCGTTCGGGGTTCGTGCGATCTAAAAATCTGTGCCCATCTGTGTTCAGCTGTGGCTTCAAAGCGCAATTCTCCGTCTGCTCTGTTCTCCTGTTCAACGCCTCATTCTGTTAATCCTTGCGAGGCCGACGTTCGGCCCAAACCCCTTGTTTCCTCCTTCCTCTCTAAAATTTGTCAATTTCCCAACAAAATCGACATTTTGAGCTTCGTTTCCTCATTGCATTCCCTACCCTCAAAAAATGTGTCATGCGGACCAATCTGGCCTGTGTCCGATCGCACATGGCGCCGCCGCATAGTAGCGTCCGCCCATGGCTCCAGTGACAATTTCATGAAAATCCGTGCTCATCGGTGTTTTTCTGTGATTCGTTCAATAATTGTCACATGATTCTCATTGGAATGCCCTTCGATCTCTGCTAAATTCAAGTAGTAACCTCGGATTCCCATGAATAAATCTAATCCTCTCCCCCTGGTCGCCCGGTGTACCATGGCCGTTGGCATCCTGGCGGCCTTTTGTTCCTCAGCCCAGGCCGGCCCGCAATTAGTCCACAGTTCAGTTCCGGCTGCTGTTTCGCATATGACTTCATTGGGGCGAGTCGCGGCAAATGCCCATCTCAATTTGTCGATCGGATTGCCATTACGCAACGAGAGTGCCCTCAACAGCCTGCTGGCGCAATTGAACGATCCAGCCAGCCCTGGTTACCGTCACTATTTAACGACGCAACAATTTGCGGAACAGTTCGCCCCTTCGGCAACGGATTACCAGGCCGTCGCCAATTTCTTCGTCACGAACGGATTCACGATTGTACAACATCCCGGCCGCATGGTCCTGGACGTCAGCGGTTCCGTCGCAGACGTCGAGCGTGTTTTTCACCTAACCATGCGCACCTATCGGCATCCGACGGAGAATCGGACGTTTTTTGCGCCCGACAGCGCGCCCGCGCTGGACTTGGGCGTTCCCATCCTCCATATCAGCGGACTGGACAATTACGCGGTCAAACAAAGCAAAATCATTAAAAAGAATTCGGCGACGCATTCGGCAAATACAACAGCCCATGCCGCAGCCCGTCAAACCGGCTCCGGTTCCGGGCCGAGCGGAGGATATATGGGCGCCGATTTCAGGGCAGCGTATTTGCCCGGGGTCTCGCTGACGGGCTCAGGACAAACCGTCGGGTTGCTGGAATATGACGGCTATTATTCGAGCGACATTACTACTTATGAAGGCCTGGCTGGAGTATCGGTTCCGGTGATTCCAGTTCCCGTTGACGGCGGCGTCAATTCGCCTGGCTCCGGCGATGACGAAGTGTCTTTGGACATCGAAGTAGCCATGTCCATTGCGCCGGGTTTGACGCAAATCGTCGTTTATGAGGCCCCGCAAACCGCCAGTTGGGAGGACATCCTCGATGCCATGGCCAATGACACCACGTATTCACCGAAACAATTCAGCTGTTCGTGGGGCAATTCATCCCCGGATGTGCCGGACCTGACCGCCGAGAACATTTTCAAGCAAATGGAAGCACAGGGGCAAACCTTCTATGATGCCTCAGGCGATGGCGATGCATTTCTGGGCGGCATTCCCTTCCCGGCCGAGAGCACCAACATCGTTCAAGTAGGCGGAACCACGGTCACCACGACGGGCCCGGGCGGGCCATGGATCGAAGAAACCACCTGGGACTGGGGTGGCGGCGGCCTGAGCGATAACAGTGTCGGATCGTCGGGTGGCGTCAGCGATAATTTTTCCATTCCGCCATGGCAACAAGGCATCGACATGACCGCCAATGAAGGTTCTACCACCATGCGAAATGTCCCGGATGTGGCGATGACCGCGGACAACGTTTTTGTCGAAGCCCAGGATGGCACTCAAGAAACCGTTGGCGGCACGAG
>DASYZW010000158.1:0-2176 GCA_035945915.1 Verrucomicrobiia bacterium
TTGCGAGTCAGGACTGCCGATGATTTCGACGCAAATCATTTCCTCCGAACACGGAACGCTCTCGCCATTGGCCAGTTGAAAGAGCAAACAGTTGGAATTCAAGGCAATCATTTTGCTGCTTCGAGTTTTTTTACCTCCTGGACAAAGTCGGTTGCTTCCTCAAAACGGCGATAGACGCTGGCAAAGCGGACGTATGCCACAGCATCCAACCCACGCAAACCATCCATGACCATTTTTCCAATAAATTCACCTGGGACTTCACTCTCAAATTTTTCCGTTACCGTCGCCACAACGTGGTCCACCAATTCATCCAATGACTTGAGACTCACCGGCCGCTTTTGGCAGGCTTTTCTAACACCCGCCAGCAGCTTTTCCCGCGAAAACTCCTCACGCCGGCCATCCCGCTTCAAAACCATTAGCCCTTCATGCTCCACTTCTTCGTAGGTCGTAAAGCGATGATGACACCGTTCGCATTCGCGGCGGCGGCGTATCGTTGCGCCCTCACGAGAGGCCCGCGAATCAATCACCTTATCGTCCTGACAACCGCATTTTGGACAACGCATAGAACCACAGCTAATTGTGGTTGCGCCGCAGTATGACCCAAAATGTTGTAGCCGTCAAGCGCTACTTGTTGACACCCGCTCGATCCCCATTTTCCGCCAAATTGCCGCCCATTTCGTTCAAACTTGAATACGCAAAATGGCGTTCCTCACGCATATTAAAAAGCGAAAACCCGCGTCTGCCCACGCCGATAAAACGCAATCAAGACCATGATCGGAACAGTCGCAATCGAAATTATATTTATCCGCCAATCCTCCTTGCACTCACATCGTTTTCTGTTATTTTCATCGGCTCGCGTTGACCAAAACTTCAGCGCTAAACCTTTTGATTTTGATTTATGGCAACAGCAAACGACCTTCGCCGCGGCATGGCGATTAGTTACAACGGCGACATCTGTGTGGTTCTGGACATGCAGCACCGCACCCCCGGCAACCTCCGCGCTTTCGTGCAAGCCACACTCCGCAGTATCCGCACTGGCAAATCCTCGGACGTGCGGTTCAGCTCCACCGAGAAAATCGAGCCGGTGCCCATGATTTCCAAAAAAATGGAGTTCAGCTACAAGGACGGCGTAGACTATGTCTTCACCGACCCGGAAACCTATGAAACGGTCACCCTGGCCTCCGAACTCGTCGGCGATGCGAAGAATTATCTCGTTGAAAACGGTCAAATTACCGTCACTTTTGTCGAAGAAAAGGCCGTTTCTGTTGAAATTCCGCCTAGTGTCGTTTTGACCGTCACTGACGCCCCGGAAGGTCTTCGCGGCGATTCCTCCGGCAACGTCCAGAAGCCAATCATTCTGGAAACCGGCATCACCGTCCAGGCGCCCCTCTTCATCAAAACCGGCGAAAAGATCAAAGTCGATACTCGCACCGGCAAATACATGGAGCGCGCCTAACCGCGCTGCCCGGTCACCGCGCGTCACGCACGGAACACACGCAGCGCAGACGGCGGGGCAGCGCCACATGCCATCCGCACGCTCGCTTTCCCAGACTGTGCCCCGAATGCGCCCTTTGCCATCCGCATCGCAAGAAAAAGCTTGCCCGATGATGTTCTTGCGCTCAAATTGACAAAAAATTAACCGAGAAAAGCCAAGCATTATGGGACGTATCTACAACAACATCGTCGAAACCGTCGGCCGCACCCCCCTCGTCAAATTAAATAAAGTAACCGAAGGATTACCCGCAACCATTTTGCTGAAATGCGAGTATTTTAATCCTTTATCCAGCGTCAAAGATCGAATCGGCATGGCCATGATCGAAGACGCCGAAAAGCGCGGCATTCTAAAAAAGGACACCGTCATCATCGAGCCCACCAGCGGTAACACCGGAATTGCGCTGGCCTTTGTGGCCGCAGCCAAGGGTTACAAACTGATCCTGACGATGCCTGAAACGATGTCCCTCGAACGTCGCACCCTCCTCGCCATGCTCGGTGCAAAGCTTGTCCTGACGCCTGGCGCCGAAGGCATGAAAGGCGCCATCGCCCGCGCCGAAGCCCTCGCAAAGGAGACACCAAATTCCTGGGTCCCCCAACAATTTAACAACCCGGCAAATGTCGAAATCCATCGAAAGACGACTGCCGAGGAAATCTGGGCCGATACCGATGGCAAGGTGGACAT
>DASYZW010000159.1:0-8609 GCA_035945915.1 Verrucomicrobiia bacterium
ATGAAATTTTGCAAAAAGAGGCTGAAAAGTCCGCGCCTTTCGTCACACTCATCGACCCCGACGCGCCGGCCTTTCAGGCGCCGGCCAATATGCCCGAAGCCATCGCCGCCGTTTGCCAATGCACCGGCCAACCCGTTCCGCAAAGCCCCGGCGCGTACGCCCGCGCCATTTTTGAAAGCCTGGCCCTTAAATATCGACTCGTCGCCGAATCACTGGCGCGCGTGACCGGCAAAGCCATTGAAAAAATCTACGTCGTGGGCGGCGGATGCCGAAATCAACTGCTCAATCAGTTTGCCGCCGATGCCCTGAATTGCCCCGTCGTTTGCGAACCGGTGGAAGCCACATCGATCGGCAATGTAATTGTGCAGTTGCACGCCCTCGGCGAAATCAAATCACTTTCCGAAGGCCGCGCCGCGGTCCGCCGCTCGTTCGAAACCAAAACCTACGAACCGCGAAACACCCGGGCGTGGAACGATGCGTTTGGCCGGTACCAAAAGCTTCTTTCTCACTAAACCGCTGTATATAATTCGCCTGTGAGAATCACACTCTTCATCCCTTGTTTTGTGGACCAATTCTTTCCACAAACCGGAATGAGCATCGTAAAAATTTTCGAACGCCTCGGCCACACGGTCGAATTTCCCGAAGCGCAAACGTGTTGCGGCCAGCCTCCCTTCAATTCGGGCTACTGGGACGAAGCCCGCGCCGTCGCCGGCCGCCAAATGGCTGTCTTTCGCGACGCTGAGGTCGTGGTCATCTCCTCCGGTTCATGCGGCGCAATGGTGAAAGTATTTTATCCCGAACTGTTCCACGGCCATGCACGCGAAGCCGAAGCCAGGGCGCTCGCCGCAAAAACGTTTGAATTCTCCGACTTTCTCGTCAATAAACTCGGCGTGCTCGACGTCGGCTCGCGCTTTCCGGGTCGCGCGACATTTCATGATGGCTGCCACGGTCTCCGTGAATTGGGGCTCAAAAAGCCGCCGCGCCAATTGCTTGAGCACGTTCGCGGTCTCGAGTTGGTTGAAATGAAGGAAGCGGAGACTTGCTGCGGTTTCGGCGGCACGTTTGCCGTGAAATATCCCATGATTTCCACGGCCATGGGCGAAGTCAAATGCGCATCCGTGGCCGAAACCGGCGCCGATTTCGTCATCTCGAACGATTCCAGTTGCCTTATGCAAATTCGCGGCATACTCGACAAACAGGGTAACCCGCTCAAAAGCTTTCACCTGGCCGACGTGCTTGCGCAAACCTGATATGAAAACGCGCGCCGCGGAATTTCACGACTCGGCCCGGCGTTACACCGCTGACCTGGAACACCGGCATTTGATTCAAAAAGCGCTGTCCGGCTATTACGTCAAACGGGACGAATTTAAGAATCGTTTTCAGAGCTGGTCCGAAGCGCGCAACGCTGCCGCGGAGATTAAGTGGGATGCAATCAACCATTTGGATCGATACCTGGAGGAATTTGCATCTAAACTGGAAGCGCGCGGCGTGAAAGTGTTTTGGGCGGCAAATGGGCAGGAAGCCCGTGACTATATCGTTCGTGTCGCGCGGGAAAACAATGTCCGCTCCATCATCAAATCCAAAACGATGACGGGCGAAGAGATTCATTTGAACGAAACGCTCGAAAAGGAGGGTTTCGAAACCGTCGAATCCGACCTGGGCGAATATATCGTCCAGCTTCGCCGCGAACCACCTTACCATCTCGTCTTTCCCGCCATGCATCTGAAACGGGAACAGATCAGTGATCTATTCCATGATAAGCTCGGTTCGGCGCCCACGGATAAACCCGAAGAGCTCACAATGATTGCCCGGCGCGTCATGCGAAAAAGGTTTTGCGAGGCTGACATGGGTATCACCGGCGCAAATTTCGCCATTGCCGAGACCGGCATGATCAGCATCACGGAGAACGAGGGCAACGCGCGCCTCACGGCGTCGCTGCCCGAAGTCCATGTTGCCCTTGTCGGCATCGAGAAAATTTTGCCGAAATTGACCGACTTGGCGCTTTTCCTGCCCATGCTGGCGACCGCCGGCGCGGGCCAACCTCTCACCTGCTACAACACACTTTACGGCGCGCCCCGGCTTCCGGGAGAACCGGATGGACCCAGGGAATTTCACGTCGTGCTGCTTGATAATCGCCGCACGCAATTGCTCGCCGACGCCGAACAACGCGATGCCCTTCATTGCATTCGTTGCGGCGCGTGCCTGAACGTCTGTCCGATTTTCAAAAATGTGGGCGGTCACAGCTATGGCACCACATACCAGGGGCCAATCGGCTCGGTCATCACACCGCACTTGCGCGGACTTCATGACTGGAAACATTTGCCCTACGCCTCTTCACTTTGTGGCGCGTGCACAGAAACCTGTCCGGTCAAAATCAATCTGCACCATCACCTTTTGCATAATCGCCGTAACGCCACGCAGACCGGGCCTTCTTTCGTTGAAAAGCTCATGTATCGGGGATTTGCCTTCACAATGCTACGGCCCCAGGCTTACCAATTCGTCACCGAACTGGCCCGCCTGCTGCAACCATTGCGAAAGGTCATCGATGGCACCGTTCTCGACCCGTTGCGTCCCTGGACAAAAACCCGCTCCTTTCCATCAGTCGCTGAAAAAAGCTTTCGCGATTTGTGGCGTGAGCGATCGAACGGTACCCGGACTGATTCAATTGCGTTGCCTCATGAGCGGTTGGAAAGCTCTCCAACCCGGACCGCTCCGAAACTGAAGGCGGCGATACAGCCGGATGGAAAACCAGGGCAGCGAGACGGCGCCGCTAGCCGCGAGGGGATTCTCGCCCGCATTCGCGAAGCCCTAAAAATCGCCGCGCCCCATCCCCATAACGCCGAATCATCGGCTTCCGCAGGCGCATCGAAGCAGGGCCAGGACGGGCCTCAACAATGGCTGCCGCCTGTCGGCAAAACGGTTGAAGACCAGATCGAACTATTCCGCCAAAACGCGCAAGCCCTTAAAGCCCATTTTCAAGTGTGCGCCGACCTGCCCGCTGCCATTCAGTGTATCAAGAAACTCGCTGCCGATGAGGGCTGGAAAAAAGTCGGATTCCACGATGGTGAATTAACGGGCGCCGTCGTCGGCGGACTTTCATTGCAATCGGTCAAAACTGATGGCGGCTACGCCCTTGATGCCTTGGAAGACTGCGATGCGGGAATCACGGAATGTGAAGCGCTCATCGCTCAAACCGGCACCGTTTTGGTTTCAGGCCGACGCTCCGGCGGACGCGCGCTCTCTGTTCTGCCGCCCCACCACATTGTCCTTGCCCGGCGCAGCCAGATGATGCCAGACCTGACCACGGCGTTACAGAGAGTGCGGCAAAACCTTCCGACTGAGTTTCCAGGCATTTTGTCACTCATCACCGGCCCGAGCCGCACGGGCGATATCGAGCGCATCCTTGTGCTCGGCGCTCATGGACCGAAACAGCTTACAATTCTGCTGGTCGGGTAAAACGCATCCCCCTCTTTATCATCGCCCGGCGCGGGTTCGCCCACAAATGAAACATGTAACAGGCCATGAATAAACAGACTTCAACTTCACCGTTTCGCCGGCAATCGTTTGGCAAATGCCGGATCCAATCCGACAGCCTTCTCATATTGCGCGTTTGCTTCCGCCGATAAGCCTTTTTTAGCGAGCGCTTCGCCCAGGCCCCAATGATACGTCGCGGAATTCGGTTTCAGGTCAATTGCCTTTTGAAACTGCGCAATGGCGTCGTCGAGGCGTCCATGCTGTAAGAGGCCGGCGGCAAGGTCGTAATGGACGCCCGCAACGTTCGGCGCGAGTTCAACTGCCGTTTGATATTGCAATATGGCTTCATCAATGCGGCCGGCCTTCAAAAGGGCGTTACCAAGGCCGCAGCGAAAATTTGCGGACCGGGGCTGCAGGGCGACAGCCTGTTGAAATTGAACGACAGCCTCCGAGACGCGGCCGTTCTGCAGAAGGCAATATCCCAGGTTATTTCGAGCATCGGCGAAGTCCGGCGAGATTTCCACGGTCTTTTGAAATTGAGCAAGGGCGTCCGCAATTCGGCCTTCCTGGAGGTAACATGAAGCGAGATCGTTTTGAGCCTTCGCAAACTTCGGATCCAGATTCAAAACAATTTGAAATTGAGCGATGGCATCCGGTATCCGCCCAATTTCGAAATAACAATGCCCCAGATCGTAACGCGCACCCGGCAGGTCCGGCTTAATTTCCAGCGCCTTGTTGTATTGAATAATGGCGTCAGCCGCGCGTCCCTGCTGGAACAACGCATTGCCGAGGCCATCATAAGAGCCGGGATATGCCGGCTCGATCGCCACGGCTCTCTGGAAATGCTTTATCGCTTCCGCCGGTGCATCCCGGTTAACCAGAACGTTACCGGCGAAGTAATTGGCTGTGACGTATGTATCCAATGCTGCCGCGAGCGACGTTGCCAGCATGCACACCGCTAATACGCGCCATCCCCATCGCGCGATGCGGCCACAGGCGGCTGAATCGAAGGCCGTGGTTTCGAGGGCGAAAATTCCGATCACAGCTACGACCATCAAGGCAGGCAGAAAATCCAATTCATAACGATCGTTGGCCACGTTAAAAAGGCATATGGGCAATGCGCCCGTGATGAACAACAGAATCGCGGCAGCAACAAACCAGCGGAGTTTCTGCACGCTGTCGGTACGAATTCGACTTCGCCATGCCA
Source organism: Verrucomicrobiia bacterium (assembly GCA_035945915.1). Classification (GTDB taxonomy): domain Bacteria; phylum Verrucomicrobiota; class Verrucomicrobiia; order Limisphaerales; family UBA11358; genus UBA11358. The sequence goes on from DASYZW010000159.1 coordinate 4,682, forward strand.
ATGGCGCGGCTAAAGCAATCACGGTGGTGGGATACAGCGCCAAAAGTCCGCCGTAATACTGCTCCGGACCAAATTCCGGCGACGCCTTCCAATGGGGCGCGGGCCGCAAAAATGGTAAATGACCTGTCCAACAAATCGGTTCCCAAAAATAAAATCGAGCGTTGAACCAGAAAAAATGCAGGTTAAATTGTCCGAGAGTCGTCGCCGGCGCCATGCCTGTGACCTCATAGCGACAACCTAATTCGAGCGGACTTCCAAAACGCATTGCATTATAGATCATTAACCCTGTCCCAATCACTACAAGCGGCATGAAGACCGCAAAGAACGAGCGCGCAATCTCCCGAGTCTTACTGTTTACCTCGAGCGGACCCGATCGGCTTTGCGAAGAAGATCTCCTGCCGTAAAGCCTGGCCTCAATTATTGGAACAAGCAGGACGACCACGCCCAAAACCAGCGACGGCCTGGACGCAATCGCCAAGCCATAAGACACGCTTGCCAGGAGCAACCAACGGTTTCTACGAAATGGTTGATGAAGGGCCGCCCATATCGCCGCCAATGCCACCATAACAAATGCAAAGCCGGCGCACATCGTCACCTCGTAAATGAGCATCTCCAGCCATTCCGACTCGTGGGCAACAATCATCAGCCCGAAAATAAATATGCCGCTTATGCCAGCCCACGTTTTGAGTTGCGGAAAATACCGGCGCCAAATCGCATATAATAACAGGGCGCCGGCCATAAAACCGACGGAGCAAAAAATCAGACCGGCCCATGCGTCCTGCAGATAATGGCCTGTAATCGCGACAAACGGCCAATAAAGCACCAGGGCGGGCGCCACCCCATAATACAGGTACAACTTGCCATGATATAAACTCATGTCGCCCACTTCAGGGATGTAGGGCGCATTTTGGGCCGGGTCGTACGGATTGGCAAGCCGGGTAAGACCGGGCGGCACGTCCTTTTTTAAATTCAGTTGGCCCGCGCGAAAACCCTGGACGAGCAGATTATAATAGCAATCTTTCGCCTCCGCATTTTTCAGAACCGAAATCCCCTGCCCCGCGCCCAAAAACAGCATTCCGATCACGACGGCGCAAACGGCCCAAAAGACACAACGCCGCCGACAGGACGGATTCAGGGGCCCGCCGTCGTCAGTTGCAATCGAATCGGTCATCCGAAACAGTGTACAAAAGCCCGGTCGGAAAATTCATCACAAACTTAACCGAATGGATGAGACCGCGGCGACAACGGTTCGCCGCCACGGATTTAATTGATTTGCGGTTGGCGGCAGAATTACGGCGCGATGACATTGACGCGGTAAAAGTAAGGCCCGCCGTTTGTCGCGGTGACGTCCTGATAACTTGTCGTTCCCGGCTGACCAGCAATATTGGATTGAATAGTTGTGAAAGGTGGGTAAACGGTCAAATTGGTCGCACGCTGGAGGTTGTACGGAATGCCGCCGACACTGTGCCAACTGACAGTTATGCCGCCCGTATTGTTTGTAGCATTAACGGTTTCCATAGCCAGTATCGAGGCTGGATTCGTGGGATTCAAGCCGGCAACCCAATCCTGATAGACGTTGAAGCCAGTGCCATCAAGGTCTGAATAGTCGACCGAACCGTCTGCGGGCAGTCCATAATGCTGCAGGTAAGCGTAGGAGATCATCGAGGCCGGTGTTTGATATTCGTACGCTCCGATATCGACCGTACCGCCGACGATGCGCGCGTTGCCGCCAAAGTCGCTGGATACCGAAGTGATATACAAATTTTGGCCCGAGTTAATGCAGGGAGAATTTGCCTGAAGATGGAAATCATTTGCGGCGGCATTTGCGAAAAGCGGCGCGTTTGTGATATTGCGAAAACCATTCGTGACAATTTGCGGCATGCAGCAATCATTGATAGTCATTCTGGGATCGTCATTGAACCAGTCCCCGCCGGTGTTGTAGTACAGAATACAGTTGTCCGCAGTGCAATCATAAACGCCTCCGCCATATGACGCTGAATTGGCGGTCACCGTGCAATTAACCAGCGTGGATTCCTCAGCGGCCCCGCCCCGCCCCCCCCCGAGGGCGAGGCATTATAGGTTAAAATGCAATTTGTCAAGCTACACCCCACGACCCCGCCGCCAAAACCGTCGGTGGCTGAATTACTGATGATCAGGCAATCAGTCAGGCTGCTTAGGGAGGCCGCGCCGCCTCTCGCCGCACTATTCTGCGAGAGGGTGCATTGATTCAATGTGCTTTCCGACGCGCCCACTCCAGCGTTTCCAATCAGTTCACAGTTATCCACCTGGGCGCCATAAACAGCACCGCCGGATGCGGAATTGTGGATGACGATACAGTTTGTCATAAAACAATATGCCGCACGTGATAGCAACTCGCCGTAGGCTGCGGCGCCAGCGTAAGCAGTGTTGTTGCTGATCACGCAGTTATTGAGCACGACCGGATAATACTCTGCCCCATACGCTCCCGCGCCGTCAGCGGCCGTATTGCTAACGATCAGGCAATTATTCAAGGTGCCACCATACGCTCCCGCGGCAAAGGCGGCGGAATTACTGCTTATCACGCAATTATTCAGGAGGGACGACTGTTCCGCGATTGAATTTCCTGTGAGCGTGCAATTATTCAATATGCACTGCTCTGCCCCGCCTTGCGAGTTCCCGCTAAGAGTGCAGTAATTCAGCATGCTAAAAACGGCCCCGAAATTATCATTATGTTCGATCAGGCAGTTCCAAAGAGTTCCTAGATAAACAGAACCTCCTTCGGCGGAGCCTGCACAACCCGTAATGACGCAATTTGTGGCAAAAGCATTGGTAGAGGCGGCACATATTCCTCCACCAAATTCAGCAATTCCGTTGGCTAACATGAACCCGCTCAACGTCGCGCCGTCAGTCAAATACACGCAGCCCACCTCATACCCGCCTCCTGAGGTTCCTCCCAAAATATAGGTTGAGGAAGGACCGCTGACGCTTTCAACGGTTATCGGGTTGGTCACCATCACTCGATAAAAATAGCCGTTCGGGGCCTCGGCTCCGCCATTTAGATAAACCGCGGCGCTATTGGTGACGGTAAAATTCGGATAGATCGGCAAAGTCGGGCCATTCGTGACCAGAACTACAGACCCGGGCCCGGCAACATTTACCGCATCCTGGATGCTGATCGCGGCGGTATTCCAGTTGAGGTAAGGCGGAAATGGATTGCGATTGTTCAAATTCACATAAAATGTGCGGGGCACTGCAACATTTATGACGAGCGTGGTTGTAACGCCGGCAGGATAGCTGTCATTATATGCTGTGAGCGTAACTGGATAAATTCCTGTGGCAGACCAGGTGTGGGAAGTGTAAGCCTCATTGGTCACAAATGTACCGTCGCCAAAGCCCCATAGGTTGGAATAAACCGGCCCCGAGATATTGGCTTCGAAATTCAATTCATATCCAGGCGCCCAATTACTGGCAAGCGTCGAAATCCCTACGCTCAAATTTCCCAGGACACTCCCTGGATGAGGCTCAAAACAGCCCATCGATGGGGGGTTTGACCACGAGTTGCTGTCGAGATCAACTCCGGTGCTGGCCGATGCAGTTCCGGCGCCACGACAAGGGGAGCTAAGGCTGATGTGTGAAAAGCTTGCGAGCTGAGGATCATTGGTGATATCGCCAGCGTAATGAGGGTTGGGGGACGTGCAACTATAAGTGATGGTGCCGGACCCCCAGTAGTTTGCCGTATACGGTCCGTCAATCATTGGACCATTTGTGTAAAGAGTATTGAAATAATTAATGCAGTTGACCTGGTTCGCATCGAAGGTTCCCCCTCCGTCTGCCGCAGTATTGCCGGTAATATTGCAGTTCTCCAAATTACCCAGGTAAGCGCCACCCCCCTCTGAAGCAGATTGCATTGCGAATGCCGAATTGCCGGCCAAGGCGCTATTGGTAACGC
>DASYZW010000160.1:0-3931 GCA_035945915.1 Verrucomicrobiia bacterium
AAAACAATTTCTCTCTGACGACCGGTTGCGCGAAGCACGGGGCCTTTTGAAACATGTCCTTGGTGCTGCTGAAGTCAAAGACCAGGACCGCATTTCGCATCACATTGAGCTGGCAATTAAGGAAATCGACATGGCTCTTCGGACGCATTAAGCGGACGTCACCCCGGCAAACGAACGGTAAATACGGCGCCGGCGTGTTCTGCGCTGGCTGCTTCTATCGTTCCGCCGTGCGCGGCAACGATCGCTTTGGAAATCGCCAGCCCCAATCCGGCATTACCTGAAGCCCGCGACTTGTCCGCGCGATAGAACCGTTCAAATATCCGGGGCAAATCCTCATTGGAAATGCCGCGGCCTGTATCGCTGACCGTTAATACGACCAGGTTGCCATCCCGCCGGACGACAATTCTTACTTCCCCGCCTTCGCGATTATATTCAATGGCGTTGCTCAAAAGATTCGTTACCACCAGGCCAAGCCTGTCGGCATCGCCATTGAATTCGAGGGATGGCGCATCAACTCTGAATTTAATTCCGCGCTTTTCGGCCAATGGGAGTACGAGTTCGACGCATTCCGCAACCGTTTTTGAAAGGTCACACGGCAATCGCTTCATCAGATCCTGGCCGGCGTCCAACCTCGCTAATTCGAGCAACGCGCCGATTAATTTTCTCATACGTTGGGCCGCCCGCTGGCATGCTTCAATCGTCTGCTTATATTCGTTTGCGGCGCGGTCGCGCCCCAGGGCGGTTTGCGTCTGAGTGAGAATCACCGAAACGGGTGTGCGCAATTCATGGGCCGCATCCGACGCAAATTGCTTTTGTTGCGCAAATGCCGATTCCAGACGGCCAAACGTCGAGTTTAAGACAGCCGCCAGCCTGCCTAATTCACTTTCCACTTCCGCCACATTGATGCGCTGCGATAAATCGCCGGCGGCAATTTTAACGGCGGTTGCGCTGATGCTCTCCACCGGCCGAATCGCGCGCGACGAAATCCACCAACCGCCGGCGAGTCCGAGAAACAAAATGACCCCGCCAACCGCGGTCAACGTGATTTCCGTGGCTTTTAGTATTTGCAATTCCGGCGTAATGGCGCCGCCAATTGACAGGGCCTCGCCCGACGGCACCGAATGTGTAAGAATTCGGATTGGCGATTTTTCCAACGTAAAAATACCATCCGCCGGCACGCGTTCTGGAATGCAACCCGGTGCGTTCGTGGATTCCTCCAACTCGCCACCATCCCTCCCGTAAATCACATAAAAAAAATTATGCGCTTCCGTGGAATCGAATAACGGCAGGGTTTGCGCGGGGACGTAAGGTCTCTCCGGCCCTAATGGCGTACCCATGGGGGGACCGTCTTCCGGTATGCCGCCCGATGGCGGACGGTCAAAGGGTGGCCGCCCCGGTCCGCGCGGCGGGTGCGGACGACGCGCTTCAGCAACCGCACCAAAGCGTCTTTGCAATTGCATGTCAAACTGGCTCAACTGCTGGTTCCGCTCCAATTGATAGGCAGTAAATCCAAATCCCGCCAGCACGAGCACCAGAATCATTCCGTACCAGAGTTGCAGCCGCCACTGGATAGATTTGAATATCCTCATTCGACGCAATAACCGTGCCCGCGCCGCGTCACGATAAATTCCGCGCCCAATTTCTTGCGCACGTTTGAGACGTGCACGTCCAGCAGATTGGAAAAGGTATCGTCATTCTCGTCAAACAAATGCTCGTATAGTTGCGTGCGGGTCACGACTTCTCCACGGTGCAATACCAGGAACTCCACCAGCGAATATTCCCGCGCCGTCAGTTCCACGGGATTTTCCTTTAAAAAGACGTTTCGGGCGGCCGTGTCGATTTTTACTTCGCCTATTTCGAAAATATTTGTGCTTTTGTTCCTGCTTCGGCGGATTAATGCCCGGAGCCGCGCAAACAGTTCCGGCAAATCGAACGGTTTGACGACGTAATCATCCGCTCCCGTATCGAGACCGCGAACCCGGTCGCGAGACTGGTCGCGCGCCGTAAGCATCAGCACCGGCGTCTTTTTAATTCTGCGAAGACGTCCCAAGATTTCCCAGCCGTCCATTTTGGGCAGCATCACGTCCAGAACGATCGCATCGTAATCATAATTTTCCGCCTTATAGAACCCGTCCTCACCATCATTAGCTGTGTCCACGGCATAACCGGCTTCCCGCAATGCTTGCGCCAGCCCGGCAAGCAAATCCGGCTCATCTTCGACGATTAAAATTCTCATTCTGGTTGCGACGTTTTAACAGGAACGGCGGTATTCCGCCAGCCATGTAAAAACTTCGCACGCCGACCTTAAGTTACGATGAAGAATCCCCTTCACGGAGTATTAAGGTTTATTCGCGTAAGGTTGCGGCATGCAAATTCAAATTCAGGCCAATGCAAGGTTCAAATATCCATTGATTTCCTTAATTTTGGTGAGCGCATTTCTGCCACTGACGTACCCGGCGTTCGCCGTTGACCCGCGCACAAACTGCTGGCTCACGACTTACAGTGGGCAGTACGCCCGCGTTTACACAAACAGCATCATGCAACAGGATGGCACGGCGCTGACGACCTGGGCCAATAGTTCGCTCGCCCAATCCCTGCCGGCGTATTGCGGGGTGCAGGAGGTATATTCCTCCAGTAACTGGATCTATGTCCGCAGCACAGGCCTGGCGAGCTATACAATGGGACCGTGGTTCTTAAATGCAGCCCACACCCAATTATTTCCAAATTTGCCCACAAACCAACAAGTGCTCTACCGCTTCCCGCACACCAACGGCGTACCCACGACAAAAAGCGAAAATGGCGGCGGTCAGATTGGCATCTTCGTGGACGGGGTCGAAATGTATAACAGCTGGGATGCCTACACCTGGAACCCGACTAACCAAATGAACCAACAGAATATATCGGGTTACTGGAACCGCGACGCCTACGTGAACGAGGGTGTGACTTTTGATCCGGGCAACGCGCACCAACAGCAAAGCGGCGTTTATCACTATCATGCCGACCCACTGGGCCTGCGGTACCTGCTTGGCGACCATGTGGATTACAATTCCGCCAACAAAACCTACACCGAAGATACGAACGCGCCCGCCAAACATTCGCCCATTCTTGGCTGGGCGGCGGACGGTTTTCCCATTTATGGTCCATACGGCTATTCGAACGCGACGAATTCCCACAGCGGCATTCGCCGGATGATTTCAGGATATATTCTGCGAAACGGACAAGATGGGAGCAGTAATTTGGCTTTGACGGGAAGAACGACGATCCCCCAATGGGCCGTACGCCTCTACAATGTCGCATCGAACCAACCCGGTCCGAATGTCAGCTCAAATTATCCGCTCGATGATTATATGGAAGATAATGACTACCTCGGGGACCTCATCAATACGAACACAGGCACGAATTTCCAACAAGGCGTGGATTTTGATTTGGACCAATACAATGGGCGCTGGTGCGTCACGCCGGACTTTCCGAACGGCAATTACGCCTACTTCGTCGCTATCAATTCCAATGGTACCCCCGCGTTCCCTTATGACATTGGTCGCGGATTCTACGGCAACCCGGTTGGCGGCGCAGTCTCCTCCATTTCAGAAACTGTCGCCACAAATTTTCTCGGGTACACAAACCTCACATCAATTCTAAACGCTCCCGTGATCAAATCTGGAAGGATCACGCTTACGTGGAGTGCGCTGGAAGGAGGTGCTTACACTGTACAGTCCACAACGAATATCGCAGAATCGACCTGGACAATTCTCACGACGTCTATTGCGCCGAATGAAATTTCAGGCGCTTACACAAACTCGACAGCGGCCCCGCAAAATTTCTACCGGGTCGGACGAACCAGTGTGGCGCCATACCAGGGCGCGGGCGCCACGGAATTTTCGACAACGACGGTCGCGCCCGGCGGGAGTTCAAGTCCAGGACAAACCGTTAC
>DASYZW010000161.1:0-9066 GCA_035945915.1 Verrucomicrobiia bacterium
CGGTCGTCCATTTTGCGGAACAAAGGAGCGCGCCATTCTCGATGATAGACGCCGAGCACGCCTCCTACACCATGTCCAACAATATCATCGGCACGATCAACCTGGTGTACTCCATCATGGAGGTCAATCCCCGGATCGCCATGGTGAAGATGGGAACCATGGGAGAATTCGGCACGCCCAATTTCGACATTCCGGAATCTGCCTTTGTCGATACCGAAATCAACGGCAGGAAGGACCGCATCACGACTCCAAAATTTGCCGGCTCGTGGTACCACTGGACCAAAGTCCATGATACCAACAACATCCTTTACGCCAACAAAGTTTGGGGCATCACCGCCACGGACATCATGCAAGGTCCCGTCTACGGCACTCGCACGCGGGAGATTACCGATGAAAAGCTTCACACCCGCTTCGATTTTGACGAGGTTTGGGGCACGGTCGTAAACAGGTTTTGCGTGCAAAGTGTGCTGGGTATGCCCCTCACCGCTTACGGAAAGGGCGAACAAGTCAGGGGTTATCTTTCATTGGAGGACAGCGTCACCGCATTGAGCCTCCTGGTCAATCAACCTCCGGGAGACGGCGAATATCGCGTCGTTAATCAATTCGTGGAGCTGCTCAGCATAAATCAGATTGCCAATCTTGTGAAATCATCGGCAAAGAAACTCGGCATTGCGGTCGAGATTTCGCACGTTGAAAACCCGCGGGTTGAAGCAGACGCCCATTACTACAATCCTCAGCGGAAAGTCCTTCCGGATCTTGGGTTTCATCCCCGGCTAAAAATGTCGGACCTAACAGAGCAGTTAATCAGCGACCTCATTCCTCATAAAAGCCACATGGACCGGTTCAGGAACCGGATCATGCCGCACACCAAATGGCGCAAAATCGATAACTCCAGGAAGGGTGAAACCGCGGTCCAAAAGGCGGATTTTGCCGGGATCCTGGCGGGACCTAAGGCCGGGGTCCAATGAGTCTCAAAGGTTCTCGTACGAATAATTGAGCGCGCGATGGTAGCTTTCGGTGTTGCCGACGTTAAGCCATTTCTCGGATTCCAGGAGCAATCCGTAGACGTTGCCTCCTGAGTTGATCACTTCCTGGATGCCGTGCGTTAACTCCAGCTCGCCGGATTCCCGCCTCGCTTTGCGAAGCCCCTCGAAGATTCGATTTGAAAATACATAGGCCGCCGAAATCATCAGGTTCGATTTGGGCCTTTCCGGTTTCTCCTCCACCCCGATGACCCGGTATGCGGGATGGCCCATGAAATTTTCCCGGTCGGCCACCTCCGCGACGCCGTATCGTTTCTTAACATTATCAACCTTCCTGAGCAGGAGAACTCCATCCGCGTTTTTCTCTTTTAACAGCTTTGTCGCTTCGACGTAGCCGCCGGTCAGAAAGCCGTCGTCAGCATGCACGATCACCGCCGAGTCGTGGGCAAAGTCGGCCCCGCGAAGCACGGCATCCCCGAACCCAAGCGGCTTGTTTTGGAAAACAAAGGTAACGCCCCTGTCGAACAGGTAATCCATCAGCAACGATTTGTGCCTCCCGACCACGAAACAAAAATCGGACGCGCCGGCGGCTGAAACCGCCTCCATGATCAGGTCCGCCACGGGCACAACGATCTTCGTCCCGTTCTCCGTTTTGAACAGCGGCAGCAACCCCTTGGGCACCACGGAAGTCACCCGCTTCATTCTGCTGCCTTCCCCGGCGGAGGTGATGATGCATTTTGAGAGTGATTTTTTGGGTTTCACCGGCCCGATAAATATCCGTCCGAACCACCTGAACGCAAAATAAAAATCAAGTTTCCGCGCAACCCGGGAGCGTTGCTTAAAAAATAACCCAATGCCTCGGCCGTCACCTTGACACTTCGCTCTTTTAACGACTAGCCTCCGAAATGAATTTCTTAATCACCGGCGGCGCCGGGTTCATCGGCTCGCATGTGGGCGAACGGCTGCTGGGCGAAGGCCATAGCGTATGGGTTTTTGACGCCATGAACGCCTCCTACGACCCGCGCCTGAAACAGCGCAACGTTCGCCTCCTTCAGGCCCTTGGCAAACCGTTTGAATTTGTCCAGGGCGACATTACGGATCGCGCCGCCCTTGATGAACTTTTTTCCTCCGTCAAATTCGACCAGGTCATCCATCTGGCCGGACAGGCCGGCGTGCGACCCAGCCTCGCCCAACCCGCCCTCTATCAGCGCGTCAACGTGGAAGCCACGGTAAATGTCCTCGAAGCCGCCCGTTTGAATGGCGCAAATAAAATCATCATCGCCTCCTCCGCCGCCGTTTACGGAATCAATTCCAAATCGCCATTTTCCGAAAGTGACCCGATTTTTTCCGCCATTTCCCCCTATGCCGCCAGCAAACTGGCCTGCGAGTCCCTGGGCCATGTCTGGCATCATCTTTATAAAATGGACGTCGCGATGCTGCGTCTTTTCACGGCCTACGGCCCCCGTCAGCGTCCGGAATTGGTCCTCTACAAATTCGCCAAGTTAATTTCTGACGGGAAACCGATTCCGGTTTTTGGCGACGGCTCGCTTCTGCGGGACTACACGTACATCGGCGACACCGTCGACGGCATCATCGCTTGCACAAAAAAAGAACTGGGTTTCGAAATATTCAACATCGGCGATTCCATGCCCATCAGCCTCGCTCACCTGATCGAATCACTGGAAGAAGCCATGGGCAAAAAAGCCATGATCGATCGCCAGCCGCTTCAGCCGGGCGATATGCCCTTGACCTACGCCGACATCTCAAAGGCGCAGGAGAAACTCGGCTATCATCCCAAAGTCAAATTCGAGCAGGGCGTGAAACTCTTCGTCGATTGGTTCTTAAAAGAAGACAAAGCGGGCGCCGCGATTTATCCTTAGTTCGATCCAAACCTTCGCTCCGAAAGCTGATCCGGCATCAACTCGACCACAAATTTGATTTCCGTTCCCTTGCCCGGGGCGCTTTCAATCTCACAGCGCCCGCCGATTTTCTCCAGCCGCAATTTCATGTTAACCAGCCCGTTGCCCGAAGATCGCCCGCTTTCCGCCGCCCGTTTTTCGGCCGCCGCAGCCGGAGAAAAGCCACGCCCGTTATCGCGCGTCACCACGGTAAATGAATGGGCCGTCGTCATGAGCGAGACGCTTACTTCGGATGCGACCGCGTGTTTGACGACGTTATGCAGCGCTTCTTTAAATGCCAGGAACAGATGATGCCGCACTTCCGCCGTGACCAGCCATTGCGGCACTTGCACCGGCAAATCCAGGCGGCAACGGATGCCCAGGGAACCCAGATAATCCCGCGCAAATTTCCCAAGATAATTCACCAGGCTGTCCAGCGTGTCATGCTCCGGGTTCACCGCCCACACAATCTCGTCCATCGCCCGGGTCATCTCGCGTGTCGTTTCATAGATCCGGCTCAATTGCGATGCCGCGGCTTCCGGGTTGTGCAATTCGCCGTACGCGGACTGGCTGAGCAATGAAATACGCGTCAGGTTGGCGCCCACGTTATCGTGGATGTCCCGCGCGATGCGCGCCCGCTCGCGCTCGACCGCGCGCTGCCGCTCCAGGCGCTCCAACTTTTGGCGCATCCGCCAGCGGGATGTTCCCAGGACGGCGCTCGTCAATAAAGCCGCCGCCGCGAGCCCGCTTCCAATCGGGAACCACCACGTCTGCCAGAAATAGGGATGCACCGTAAACGCCTGGCTCGCGCCGGTACGATTCCAAACACCGTCGCTGTTGCAGGCGATGACTTCAAAACGATAAGTGCCCGGCGGTATATAGCTGTAATTGACCGTCCGTTTCGTGCCGGCATCCGTCCAGTCCGGGTCCAGGCCGGCCAATCGGTACTTAAATCCCACCTTTTCGGGAGACACAAAACTGATGCCGGTGTAATCAAATTCAAATCGCTGCCGCCCGGGCGGAATTTGCAACACGACGTTCGTGCCGTCGAGCCCGCTTTCAGGACGCCCGTCGACCAACATCCTTTCAATATGCACCGGCGGGGGCAATTGATTGACCTTGATGTCATCGGGATTGATGGCCACGACTCCTGTGCTGGTTGAAAACCACAAACGCCCGTCGCTCGTCCTGAACGAAACCGGCTGGAAACCGCCCGAGCACTGCACCGTGGGCATTCCATCGCCAATTCCATAAACCAGCGCATGCACCGAAGCCATTGCCCGGTCCGCGCAGCCGTCCAATTCCGATTCCTGGATCCTGAAAATGCCGGCATGAGAACTAATCCAAAAATTATTGTTCGCGTCCTGCTCAATCCCGCAGATATAATTATTCGGCAGCCCCTGGTTGACTCCAACCGATGAAAAACGGCCGTTGTTTAAACGATCCAACCCTCCGCCGTAGGTGCCGATCCACAGCGCTCCGTTTTCATCCAGGTTGAGGCATTGCACAAAATCACTGGAAAGGCCGTCCGATTGCCGGAACTGTTTAACAATCCCGTTTTGCAGGCGTCCCAATCCCCCGCCCAGCATGCCAAACCAAAGCGTGCCGTCCGGCTCTTCCACGATGGCGCGAACATCCGGCAACTTCAATCCCTCCTTTTCCCCAAAGTGAGTGATCGCGCCGTTTTCATATTTCAAAAGGCCGGTGATGGTTCCAATCCACGTCACTCCATTTTTTCCGTGCAAAATCGCCGTTGTCGCAGTGGTCGGTCCGACGACCGAAAGTGGCGCAAAACGGGCGCCGTCCTTGATGCAAAGCCCGCCACCCCATGTTCCCACCCAGAGACGATTTTGCGGGTCCTCGCATACCGACCAGATGAAAGGATTCGGAATGCCCGTCTCCTCGCCAAAATGCGTCCATTGGTCTTCATAAAAGCGATACAGGCCGGCTCCTTCGGTTCCCACCCACAGCGCGCCGTCGTGAGACCGGTTGATTGAAAGCACGCTCGCTCCCTGCCACTGGTCCGGAGGCGCCAGCGTCGTCACGCGGCTTTGCCGCAGCGCGAGCAATCCGCTGCTGCCGGTACCCACCCACAGTGTCCCCTCCCAATCCTCATAGAGGCAGCGCACCCAATTGTCCGGAAACCCGTTCGCCCGGTCGAAGTGGACTATGTTGCGACCGGGAAAAATTAAATAGAGCCCCTGCTCCAGGGTTCCGACCGCCAGGCATCCGGACTTCATCTGGATCATCGCCACGACCGACGCCTGGCCCAACGGGCTTTGCCCTTCATCAATCATCTTGCCATCCTTCCATTCAGACAAATAGTTTTGTCCGATAATCCACAGGCCGCCGTCCGCGCCGGCGCAGATGCCCTTGACGTAATCGCCGGACCGCGACGGCAACTGTTTCAGCGTGCTGCCTTCGAGGACATACGCGTTGCCGCCCCAATCGACCCAAATCGTCCCGTCTGAATTGGACACGAGTGCCGTTGCGCCCGTCGATCCCTGGGCATTCGCCGTCGCAAGCACCCTGCCGTTTACGTCCGCCAGGATGCCGGCGTCATTCAATAGCCAGATATCGCCCGAGGCATCAGCCCGGATGGTTTGAATTTTTTTTTGTTCCCATGGCGCGCGAAATTCCGTGGTATAAAAGTGTCCGTCCCGATACCGCGTCAGTTCTCCCGTCTCGTACCCGATCCACAAATTTCCGGCGGCGTCTTCAAACAGACTTGTCACGCGGGTGCTGTGCATTTCCGGCGTGGTGCTGCTGTCAAACCGCGTGAAGGCAACGCCATCGAACCGGGCCAGGCCGTCATACGTCGCAAGCCAAAGATAGCCATCGCGCGTCTGCAGCACCGCGCTCACCGCGTCATTCGGCAGGCCGTCTTCCGTGCGCCAGGTCCGGGTAAAATACCCCGGCAGATTTGTCGCCAGCCCAAACGCACTCCGGGTCGCTAATGCGATCAGCGAACACAGGCCAATCAGCGTAATCGCGGAAAAATTGACGAGGTTGTGATTAAAGTTCGTGCGCTTCACGGGAACCGCTGAATATTGTGTTCGACTGCCAAACCACGCAAGCAATAGTTGACGCCCCGCGCTCTCGCGCCCGGGGCGATCCTTCCGTTCCAAACGATTCGCCCATATATTAAAGCGTTAATCTTAAAGCCCAAATGTCCCTAATTTTCGCTACTTTGAATAACCGCGCACTCGCATTATGTTCCTACCAGATTCACACCGTGCTATGAAACCGTTTTTCGACCTGGACTGGCGGCTAAAAGCGACATCGCTGTCGCTGGCATGTGTGGCAATGGCCATGGCCGGCTGTAGCAAGTCGGACACAGCCGCCCCGCGTGCTGTGCCGTCCCAGGCTCCAGTGACGGTCACACCATCGGCGCCGCCTACCACTTCAGCGTCCACGGCCCAGGCGCCCCAACCGGCCGCGCAAACCGCCCCGGACGATACGAAACGGACGCTCCAGATGCTCAACCGCTCCCTCATGCAATGGATGATCCAAAATCGTCATCATCCGCGCACCTTTCAGGAGTTCGCCAATACTGCCAATGTCCAGATACCCGTTCCGCCCCCTGGAAAAATGTACGCCCTCGACCACCGCGGATTCATCGTTCTGGTGAACCTCTCAACCCAGTAAATCTAAATGAAAATCTCAGCGTTGGATTCCCTGGCCTGCCGCGGGCAGGCAAAACGTCCGAAACCGTTTCGGCGCGCGTTTACCCTCATCGAACTCCTGGTGGTCATCGCCATTATTGCCATCCTTGCGGCCATTCTCCTGCCTGTGCTCAACAGCGCCCGAATCCGGGCCCAGTGCGCGGAATGCATCAACAATAATAAACAACTTGCCGCCGGCATATTTGTCTTCGGCGGCGATCACGACAACATGTTCCCGCCCGCCGGCTGGGCAGGCGGCCAGTACCAGATTTCGTGGGACACCCTGATTTATCCCTACGTGGGCGGCGGTCTCAATTCCGGCGATACCAATGGAGTTTATGCAAACGATGCCGCGACCGCAGCCATCCTGGGATATGACACCGGCTTGAAGATAATGGCCTGCCCATTCGATACCTTTCCACTCTTTCCCAAGGTGGACTGGATGATTACCGCCGACGCAGCAGGACTGACGGTTGCGGTAAAGGACTACGAAATGATTGCCACCGGCGAAGGACAATCCTATTACGGAAGCCTCATCCAACGCCCCACCGCAATGGGATTGCCCAGCACATCGACACCCGGCTTCATGGGCGTGGGAATTTATTGGTACGACCAATCGGCCACCACCCCCAACTGGAACGCACCCGGTTTTCCGGATAATGTCGTCCGTCACCCTGCCGGCACGCTGATGCTCGCTGAATTGGCCGGCAGCCAGAACGCTGAAGGGAATATCTGGCCCTGCTGCTGCTGCGGTCCGCTTGTTTCCGACCACGGCACAGGCTGGAGTGAACTCTACCAAATCGACTCCACCGCGCCGACCGACCTTGCCACTATCGATAGCTCGCAATCCGGTTGCAGCGAAGGCACCATCCTCTATAACGCCCAGCGAAACCGCTTTACGTACGCCTTCCACGACGGCCACGTCGAAACCCTTACCTATCAGCAGACCTGCCAGCCCGCCAAAGTCGGGGCCATGATCAATTACCAGGTTCCCAACGGCATGTGGAACATCAACACCGCCAACTAACGGACGCCACGTTTTCTGGCAGGGATGGCTTGCCCTCCGTGGCCCGTTAACGAAGGAGGGCGCGCTGATTGCGGGTGGTTCTACCACCGCCGCCCGTACAGCGGGCGGAACGAACAAACCTGGTAGGGCGGTGCCGGGAAAAAATCTCACGCAACGGCGGCAACGGATTTTAGGCAGGCAAAGCCCAGCAATCCAAGGTGCAAGCGCGTCTCGTGACCTCGACTCCTACTAAATCCTGAGCTCCGTAGGTGACGACGTGAGGAGTCTTTAACTGAAATCCTGTGGTTTGATCGATCGTTGTGATTCGATGCAAGTTAGAGTCTCGTCACCTCGACGCCTACGGGTGGCCTTCCGTGAGGAAATTCGGGTGTGGAAATTCCGCGTGACGAACGTTTCCGCACAATTGATTTGTGTAGTAAAGTAAACGTGTAAACGGGCGTGAAAACGGATCGTAATAGCGCTAAAGTAGCCGTATCTATTGGGGATTTGAGATTTTTAAAATTTGGAGGGGGGTGTAAACGAGAAGGCTGCTTTTCAGCCGTTGGATACCGGGAAGAAACCGGAAAATTTAACCGCATAGATCGCAAAAACGCAAAGGATTTTAGCCACAGACGAGCACAGATTTCCGGGTAGAAACGCCCTGCCGCCTACCGCGCTGAAGGCGCAGCTCCATCGTAGCCGTGGGCAATCGCCCACGGAAAAAGACACCAAATGGCCCCACGCCCTGCCGGGGCAATCCAAATCCCCCGGCCGAAAACAATCTCACGCAACGGTCGCCACGAACGCAAAGGTTTTCAGAAGAGTTGAGTTAGAGTCTCGTTACCTCAACGAAATTCGTTGTCGCACGAGAAAGCGGCGTCACCGCCGCCGCAGTCCAAGACGCAAGCGCGCATTGCCAGCGGGACGTGAGGAGTCTTTTGCGGAATCCAGTGGTTTGATCGGTGGCTCTGGTTCGAATTGAGTTAGAGTCTCGTCACCTCGACGCCTACGATTTTGAGGATTTTTCGGCGAAGTAGTTGGAGCCTTCTCACGTCGGCGCCTACGATCTGAATTTCTGGTTAGAGCGGACTCATGTCCGCTGCTACGCAGATTTTTGACGGTTACGATGAAGAGCTCACGCCACGTTCGCAACGGATTCGAAAAGGAAAACTGAGAGGACGGAAAGTTGCAGTTTGAGGCCACTGATAGACACGGATGGTCCTAATTCTTTGTCCCAGGTTCCTCTGTTACCTTCTGTTCAAATCCCTTCCGTCAAAAATTCGTTGTCGCACGAGAAAGCGGCGTCACGGCCACCGCGCAGTCCAAGACGCAAGCGCGCATTGCCAGCGGGATGTGGGGAGTCTTTTGCGGAATCCAGTGGTTTGATCGGTGCCAATGGTTTGAGGTGAAGTAGTTGGAGCCTTCTCACGTCGGCGCCTACGATCTGAATTTCTGGTTAGAGCGGACTCATGTCCGCTGCTACGCAGATTTTTGACGGTTACGATGAAGAGCTC
>DASYZW010000162.1:0-3594 GCA_035945915.1 Verrucomicrobiia bacterium
GGTGTCTTCACCATTCTCGGTGCGGCCCGCCTGTTGTTCCACCGAGCGCACGTACGGATCTTTCAAAAGCCTGGCGGCCACGATCTTTCCCAGCCTGATGGATTCAGGCAGCGACGTTCCCGGATCGGCGGACATGTGCAGGACGTAATGGCCCTCCTGCAAGTCAGGCAAAAATTCGCCGCCGAAAAACGGCAGGGTCGCGGCCGCGCCGCAACACATGGCCAGCGCCGCCCACATGACCGCGCGCGGACGGCGACTGAGGATTTCGAGCCAGCGAACATGCCGCTGCCTGAGCCAGCGAATGTACCCGGGTTCCACATGAGGCGCGACTTTGGATAAAACCAGAAAGCAGAGCGCCGGCGTGACGGTGAGCGCCACGCCGAGCGAAGCCAGCGTCGCAAAAATGAAAGCCATCCCCAGCGGCGCGAAAAGCCGCCCTTCAACGCCGCCCATCATCAGCACGGGCAAAAAAACAAGCGCCACGATAAATGTCGCATAAACAACCGCGCTGCGGACTTCCAACGACGCGGCCAGCACGACCGCAATCAAGGAACGAGGCCGGTCCAACGCAGAATTTTCCCTCAGGCGCCGCAGGATATTTTCAACGTCAATGATTGCGTCGTCCACGACCACGCCGATGGCGATGGCAAATCCGCCCAGCGTAAACGTGTTCACTGAAACACCGAGCCAATTCAACATTATAATCGCGGACAACAGGGAAAGCGGAATTGAAACAAATGAAATCAATGCCGTCCGCCAGTCCAATAGAAAGAGGAACAGGACAGCCGCCACCAGGGCCGCGCCGATCAGCAATGAACGCTCGACGTTCCGAAGCGCCGCTTCGATGAAATTGGCCGGGCGGAAGAGGGTCGCGTCGATGTTTATCTTTTCGGCGGCCAGGGCTGACTTGATCTGGGAAAGGGAATTGTCCAGCGCGCGCGTCACGTCGAGCGTGTTGGCGTTGTATTGGGCGTAAACGAGAAGGACGACGCTCGACTGCCCGTCGACCTGGGCATCGCCGAATTTCGGGGCCGGCGCGTCCAACACGTCGGCCACGTCTTTCAACCGCACGTTCAAACCTTCGTGAGCCACCAGAACGACATTGCCGAGTTGCTGCGGGGTCAGCGATTGTCCGAGGGTTTGAAGGACAATTCGCTGATTTGGATTTTCGACATAACCAGCCCTGTACACTCCGCCGGCCTGTTGCGCTGCGGATAAAACGTCATCCACCGTGAGGCCGTAGGCGCGGAGACGATCGGGTTTGACCTGCACCTGGATTTGCCGGATATCGCCGCCAAAAAGATCCACCGTGGCCACGCCCGGCACGCTTAATAAGTACGGACGCAACGTCCATTCCGCAAACGTGCGCAACTCCATTGGCGTCCGGTTGGTTGACGTGAGTCCCATGATCATCGTTAGGCTCGTGGAAGAAGTGAGCGGCCCCATTCGCGGCGGACCAACACCTTGCGGAAGGCGGCTAACCGCCTCTCCCAGCCTCTCCGATACCATCTGCCGGTCGCGAAAAATGTCCGTATTATCGCGGAAGATCAGCGTAACGACCGATAGACCCTGGATGGATTGGGATCGGACGGCATCCAGTCCAGGGGTGCCGTTCAAACCGGTTTCGATGGGCGTGGTAACCAATTGCTCGACTTCCTCCGGAGACAGGCCCGGCGCTTCAGTCTGCAGCACCACTTGCGGCGGGGCAAATTCGGGAAACACGTCAAGCCGCGTGCGCGCCACGGTATAAAGTCCGTAGACGATGACCACGAGCCCAAGCGCCACAACGACGCCACGATGACGCAAGGCAAATTGGACGACATGATTGAGCACTGAATCAATCTCCCATCTGGATTTCCGCTTTGTGCTCTTCCGAAAGCAACACCTGCGCGCCTGCGACGACCACCTTGTCATCTGCCGCAAGACGATTTGTCACAAACCAGCCGCCGTTGGCAGGCCGGTCCAAAACAATTTTCCGCCGCTCGAAATTGGTTTGGCTTGCCTCGACATAAATCCAATCGCTCCCGTCCGAACGGACCACGGCGGTGTCCGGAATTATCGCTCCGTATTCGGCGCCGACCGGCAATTGTAGAAAACCCGTGACCGCCAGCCCCGGCGAAAGCTCGGGCGGCGCGTTGGTCACAACCAAAATGAATCCGACGCCCTGGCTCAGGGGATCAGCAACTGCCGCACGCCCGATAAGAGCCGCATCCAACGGCCGGCTCATGCCGGGTGGAACCAGATTTGCCGCGGCTGGAGAATCCGCCGCCGGCCACTCTCCCGCGGCGGTATCAAGCCGTATCAACACTGCTCTTTGGCTTGAGAGATCGCTGAAAAAACTCGCGGGTTCGTTTAATATGGCCGGGCTCGACGCAGCCACAAGTTGCGCTTTGGCGGTTTCAAGGGAGCTTTCGTCATGCGCCAATTGCGCCTCCGCTGTTTCCAGCGCCTGGGCGGACGCGTTGTTCTGGGACGCCAGTTGTTGCAGACGCTGATACAGTTGTTGAGACGATTGCAACGAAGCGCCCGTGGCCAGGACATCGCCATGAAGGGAAACCAATGTGGCTGAATCCAGCACACGGCCATACGCTTTGATTTCCACCGGAAGTTTTGCCGCGGCCGGCGTCGCCGTTTGCAAACCGATCAGTTGCTGCGCTTTCAACTCGAGCGAAACGGTCGTCAGACCGTTAGAATCCTCCTGAACGCTCGTGGCGGCGGTCACCGGCTGGTCTTGTTGCTCGTCGGCAATCTGCTCTTTTCTCATTTGCTCGTATGCAACTACCAAACCTGCCATGACCGCGACAATGACGACGACCGCCAAAATAAGCTTCAGCTTCATTATTGTGCAACGGAAAGATTCTTTTGTACCGTTTCGAGGGTCCGCGGCGACAATGTCAAAGGACTCTGCACCGCATCTTCCAGCGCGCCGAGCGCCTGCTGCGCTTTGATCAAGGCATTCAGGCGATTTTGCGCGCCGGTGTAATAAGCCGATTCGGCATCAGCCAGAGCAAGGGCGTCTGCCTCGCCCAATTTCGCCTGCGCCTTGACCGAATCCAATTGACGCCGCAGATCGTTGCGCAACGATTGCGCCGTCGCTGATTCCGTTAAGGCCGCTTTATATCCGGCAAGCGCGCTGTCGATTTCAGAAATTGCCCCTGCCTGGACAGACAGAAAATGCGCGGCCGCCTGGGTGCGCTTTGCTTCCGCCTCGGCAATGGCGCCCTGATTCTGGTTGAGGATCGGCAGCGTGACGGTTAGTCCCAATTGCCATTCATTGTCCCCGGCGTTGCCGCTGTTGTACGCGTAACCTGGGCCAAGATGGATGTCCGGATATTGATTGGCGATTTCCAGCTGGAGCGCCGCCTGGCTGGCCGCGTAATCGGCCAATGCGCCCCGCACGTCCGCGCGATTGAGGAGGGCCTGCCGCCGGACTTCCAGCCGGGTCAACTCGCGCGGAAACCGATCCAGCGGTCCAAAGGTAAGTTTCACGCCATTGAGGGCGCCCAAGGGAACGCCTAACGCTCCGGCCAAGGCGGCCCGCGCCTGGCCAAGCTGGCCAATGGCGTCCTGCCGCGCCAATTCAGTGGTTTCCAG
>DASYZW010000163.1:0-3213 GCA_035945915.1 Verrucomicrobiia bacterium
TTGCTGTAGGTGACCAAATTCGTGTCGATGTAAAACGACGAGATGTCGACATTTATTGGCTGGGCATCCGGCAGTCCGTCGCCCACACTGTCTCCCATTGTGAAAGAACCAGCAGGAATGAGCGCCATACCGGCATTTGGATTAATGGCAGGAATACCCAGGACGCGATAAAATACTACCCCTGAACCGCTCTTACCGACATTCACCGCAAAGGAGCCATTCGTTGCTACGGTAATCCCATTGACGTCGGTGAGCCACGGACCATTTAATGACGCAGATTTCGTCACCGAGGCGACAGTACCCGGAGTCAAATTGGAACATACTAACAATCCATTTTGACCAAACGACACGATGATGGGTGCATTTGGAGCGGCGCCGCAAACGGAGACGGCGAGGTTTAGCACAAGAAACAGGATAGGGATTCCGGTTTTCATATTATTATATTGTTCTGATTTTTGTAACGGCTGATGGAGTAAGACTGAAGCAATCGGCAAAGTTGGCGCAATAGAGTCGATCTGTATTTTGCAATTAATACCAGGTAAACCGCTCGGGTACATAGACGATGTCGAAAGGCTGCAGGTAGAAAGGAGCGCCGACCGAACCAGCCAAGGCCTTTTTTAAATCAAGCTTAAAGCGAATGGTCCGATCCTTTTGCTGGCGGACGACAACGACAGCTTTCAAATTTGCCTTTGTAAAATCAAATCCCCCAGCCTCCATCACGGCGTCCAAGGCGGAAATGGGATGATTTACGGTCACGGGACCCGGGCGAAGAACGGCCCCGGTGACATAGACCGGGATGTTCGGAGATTGCACGGTTACGATAACTTGTTTGGCAGATACCTGCGGTTGATACAATTTGAGGAGCTCAACTTGCAAGTCTTCCGGTGTTTTACCTGACGCAGTCACTTCTCCGATTAAAGGCAATACGATTTTGCCGTCCGTCCTGATTTGCTGTGTCGTATCGAGGGTTGGCGAGCTTGGGATGGAGACCGTCACCGTATCCCCTTCCCTCAACACCATCGGCTGGGTTGCAGATTTCGTTGCCTGAAGGTTTGGTTGAACGGGTCTATTCCCAGATTGATCTGATTGATCAGTTTGGCAACCGCTGATTGCAACCAAGGCGATCAACAGGAGCATCGGAACAAACCACGGATTTTTTTTCATTAGTTTTTTCATTGGTCGGGTTTCGTATTGTGAATTAGTCCCTTGCGATTTCCAGTTTTTCCATCAACTCATAAAGAGTGGGCCGGCTTACGCCCAGATCAGTGGCCGCCGCGGTGATTTTGCCGGCATGTTTCCGCAAGGCCCGCTGGATGAATTCCCGTT
Source organism: Verrucomicrobiia bacterium (assembly GCA_035945915.1). Classification (GTDB taxonomy): domain Bacteria; phylum Verrucomicrobiota; class Verrucomicrobiia; order Limisphaerales; family UBA11358; genus UBA11358. Next base: position 1,327 of record DASYZW010000163.1, read on the forward strand.
CGAGGGCCTCGCGGGCGCTTTTAAGAGTGGCGACGTTACCGGTCATTGCGGATGTCAATCCGAGGTCTTTTGCCGTCAAATGTTTTCCTTCAGCCATGATCACAGCGCGGCGAACGGAATTCTCGAGTTCGCGAACATTTCCAGGCCATTGATGAGCGTTGATTGCGCGGATCGCGTCCCGGTCAAAAGCCAAGCCTTTCTTGGGAATTTGGGCGGCGAATCGATTTAGAAAGGCCTGGGCGAGCAGGGAAATATCATTTTCACGCTCGCGCAACGGCGGCATGGAAATTTGAACGACAGCCAGGCGGTAAAACAGGTCCTCCCGGAACGTTCCGGCAGCCATGGTCTTTTTGAGATCGGCGTTGGTCGCGGTGACGACGCGTGTATCGACGTGAAATTCATCCCGGCCTCCGACTCGTGCAATGCGTTGTTCCTGAAGAAATCGAAGGAGCTTTACCTGCAGTTGATGGGGGATTTCTCCGATTTCATCGAGAAAGAGCGTGCCGCCGGCGGCGCTTTCGATTCGGCCTTTTCGTTGGATATGTGCGCCCGTAAATGCGCCTTTTTCATGCCCGAACAATTCGCTTTCGAGCAACGTTTCGGGTATGGCACTGCAATTTATCGGCACGAACGGGCCATTCTTTCGATTGCTTCGCTGATGGATCGCGTGAGCGACCATTTCTTTGCCAGTGCCACTTTCGCCAAGAATCAGGACCGGGACATCGGTTGTGGAGACTTTGCGGATGGCATCAAACACAGCTTGCATGGGACGACTGTTGCCAAGCATTCCTTCAAAGGAATCTCCCTGGATAAGCTCACGCATGGCGCGGTATTCGCGTTCAAGCCCGGCAACGTGGAAACAGCGCTTGAGCAGGAGCTTGAGTTCTTCCATTTCAATCGGTTTGCACAAAAAATCGTATGCACCGGCGCCGACAGCCTGAAGAGCGGTTTCCTTTTCGTTTTGGCCGGTCACAATAATGACTTTTGCGAGCCTGTCGATAGCCAGGATTTCCGATAAGGCAGCCAATCCTTCCTCGGGACTGCCCGGACGGGGAGGCAAACCCAGATCAAGCAGAACGACGGACGGGCGCGTGGAGCGGAAGGATTCAAGGGCAGAAGCACGATTTTCGACAAGGACGATTTCGTAGTCCTTGCCGAGCGCCCACTTCATTTGCGTGCGAATTTCGTCGTCGTCCTCAACAATGAGTAGTCTGGAGTTCATAAGTTTGGTTTGGAAGGGGTAGAATAATCCGAAAGGTAGTGCCTTTGCCGGGCTGGCTCTCAACCTGGATCCTGCCCCTATGTGCTTCCACAATCATTTTACTTTGAAAGAGGCCGATCCCCAATCCATTTTTCTTGGTTGTTTGGAAAGGGCGAAAGAGAGAATGACTGAGAAAATCGGGATTCATGCCACAACCGTTGTCGGAGACCGAGAGAACTGCCCAACCATTGTTTTGAGAAGTTTCGATACGGACCTCACCCGCCGCCGAGACAGCTTCCCGCGCGTTGAATATCAGATTGGTGACAACTTTTTGGATTTGCTCCTGATCCAGAAGCATTTTCGGAAGGGGATGAATCGTCTTAACCAGGTTGATTTGAGGACTGGTCTCGACGCCGGAAAGGACCGAAAGCACAAGTTCGTTCAAATCGGAGGCGACCGGTTTAATCTGCAAACGTCCGCGGAGTTGACCGAGCCGTTGTATTAGATGGTTGATGTGAGCGATTGTCTTTGAAATTCCCCGCAATGCGTCCTCACGAAATTCGGGATTGTCGAAGTTACCAGGGAGGTTTTTGAGCATTAAATTCAGGGTCGAGATCGTATTTTTAAGATCATGGACGAAAAAGGCCGACATGGTCTGGAATGCTTCCATTTGACCCGCTTGTAGA
>DASYZW010000164.1:0-8489 GCA_035945915.1 Verrucomicrobiia bacterium
GGGAGAAACTTTCGTCGGGCGCGTCGTTGCTCCAGATTTACACGGGACTGGTTTACGAAGGACCCGGGCTTCCGCAAAAAATCGTGGCGGGTTTGCTCAACCGGATGAGACGGGAAGGCATTCGCGATCTAAAAGAAATTGTTAAATTTTCGTAACAAAATTGGATTTTCTGTCCAATATTTTGACAATCGCCGTGAGAACAACCTGGTCTCGAAAAAAAAATTGGAAAATTTGAAATTTCCTGTTGCGCTCCTCAAAAAATTCTGGTTTATAACTTACGTTGGTTCCGAGTTAGTTCCGTTTTTCCTCACCGGAGTTTTTTCGGAAATTCATTTCGAAGTCGAATAACAAAGAAATATCGCAATGAAATATTTTGTAATCGCATTTGCCATTGCCCTGATTGGGGAAAGCTGTTTCGCAGCCACACCGGGGCAGTTGCTATCCACCAATCTGCTTAAAGCAGTCAAGGCGACCCCCACGCCGCCCGTGACCTGGGGCACAACGCTGACCATGGGCCTTACGGTGACCGAGGGCAACGTTGATAGCGTCCTGACCACCGGAAAATTGAGCACTGAAAGAAAAACTCGCAAAGATGATTTGACCCTGGGCGCCGACGGCGCTTACGGCGAAGTTTCCGGCGTCCAAAACGTCAACAGCGTGCACGGTTGCGCCCAAAACAATTACACGTTCATCGACGACACCTGGTATGGGTACGGGCGCGAGGACGCATTGCACGATGAAATGGCCAACGTCGATTACCGTGTCACCACCAGCGCGGGCGCCGGGTATTATTTCATCAAGAACAAAGTCACCACCCTTTCCACCGAGGCCGGTCCATCGTTTGAAGCAGAAAAGCTCGATGACGAAACCCACAATTATCCGACGGCCCGGGTCGCTGAAAATCTCGAGCACAAAATCGACGACCATGCGCGCGTTTGGGAAAACGTGGAATTTCTTCCGCCGCTCACTTTCCCGGATGCTTTTCTCATCAATGCCGAGATCGGTGTGGAAACTCCGCTCACCAAAAAGCTCAGCCTCCAGACCTATGTGCAGGACAATTATGCGAACGTGCCCGCGCCGGGTTTTAAGCCAAACGATTTAAAGCTCGTCAGCGGCCTGGTCCTGAAATTTTAAAAAGCGCGGGCAACGGCCGCCAACTTTCCTGATGTGTTCCATCAGGCGGGGTTAAGTCTAAAATTGGGGTAAAAGTTGGCCGCGTCGCCCGAAAACCCTCCTTTTCGCCCGAAAACAGACATTTTTGTGGAACTTGACAGCGGCGGTTTCGCACTTATAGTGCAATCACAATTATGCAGACCGAAAAATCGGGCGGTGAGGAGCCGCCATCGGACCACCGACTTCATACCTTAAAGGGATTTCAATCCGCCGGCCGGGGATTTTGGCACGACGTACCAGAACAGGACTGGAATGACTGGCGCTGGCAGCTTAAACATCGGATTACCAACGCGGACCAATTACAGCGGCTTTTGCCCTCGCTCACGCCCGATGAATTCGCCGGGGCGAAGCTGGCGGACCATAAGCTGGCGCTCGCAATTACTCCGTACTTTTTTAACCTGATTGATCCGGCGGACGAAAACTGTCCGATTCGTCTCCAAGTGGTGCCCAGGGTGGCCGAAACGCACACCGCCTCCTGGGAAATGAGCGATCCTTGCGGGGAAGATTCCCATTCGCCGGTCCCCGGACTCGTCCATCGCTATCCGGACCGGGTGCTTTTTCTGGTGACGGACCGATGCGCGAGCTATTGCCGTTACTGCACGCGATCGCGCCTGGTAAGCAACGCAACCGGTTACGACTTTCACCCGGAGTTCGACAAGCAAATCGCCTATATCGAACAACATCCGGAAATCCGGGACGTCTTGCTGAGCGGCGGCGATCCGCTTCTGTTGAGCGACGAAAAATTGGAGTTTCTATTGAGCCGGCTGCGCGCCATTCCGCACGTCGAATTCCTGAGAATCGGCACTCGCATTCCCCTGTTCCTGCCGCAGCGGATTACGCCCGCGTTGTGCAACATGCTCCGGCAATTTCATCCGCTCTTTTTGAGCGTGCACACAAATCACCCGCGCGAACTCACCACGGAAACGCGAGAGGCCCTGGCTCGGCTGGCGGACGCGGGCATCCCCCTGGGGAACCAAAGCGTGCTGCTCAAGAATGTGAACGACGACGTGACGGTCATGAAGGCGCTCGTGCAGAAACTGCTCATGTGCCGGGTGAAACCGTATTATCTGTACCAGTGCGATTTGATCTCCGGCTCGGCGCATTTACGGGCGAGCGTCACCGCTGGCCTGGAGATTATGGAACAACTTCGCGGCCACACGACGGGCTACGGAGTTCCCACTTACGTCATTGACGCGCCGGGTGGCGGAGGGAAAGTGCCGATAAATCCGGAATATGTCCTGTGCCGGAATGCCGGGCGGGTGCTGATTCGGAATTACGAAGGCAAAGTATTTGAGTATACGGAAAATGCCGACGGCACGCCGCGATGCAAACCCAAAAAGATCGAGGAACCGGATTTGTGCAAGTATTAACCGTTTAAACGGATCAACGCTTTGACAACCGCGCGACAAACGCTCCATCGACCTGGTCCTTAAACGGCAACAGTTCGCATTCATCGTCGAGCTTGAACTGTTTGTTTTCCCGGAGAAATTCCTGAACCACGATGGAGTTTTCTTCAGGCTCCAGGCTGCACGTGCTGTAAACAAGCACTCCCTCGCTCTTTAGCATCGGTGCTGCTCGTTTAAGCAAATCCAATTGCGCCCGCTGCAGGCGCAAAAGTTCGTCTTCAGAAATTCGCCACCGCAAATCCACGCGCCGGCGCAAAACGCCCGTATTCGAACAGGGCGCGTCGATCAAAATTTTATCAAAATCCGGAGGTTGATCGTCGAGCATGGAATTTTGAATTGGTTTCACGGATGTGACGCCCAGGCGATCGCAGTTTTCTCTAACTAATTTCAAACGTTCTTCGGAAACATCCGCGGCAACGATTTTGCCGGTATTGCCCATGAGCTGGGCGATACAGGTCGTCTTGCCGCCGGGCGCCGCGCAGAGGTCGAGAATCGTTTCACCCGGCCGGGGGGCTAATTCCAGCGCCGCCGCCAGTGTGCTCGGGTCCTGCACATAGAACCAGCCTTCACGAAAGCTACCCAGCGAGGTCAACGACGGATGGGATTTCAGCGCAAAAATGGCAGTTTCCGGGTCGAAATTCACGTCCTGATGCGCCGCTCCCTCCCTGCCGTGACCCTGCAGGAAGTCGCGGCGTACAAAATCGTAGTCGACGTTCTCCTCCCGCCATTTTTCGAGAAGTTTGCCGGCGTCAGTCTTAAGAGTATTCACTCGCCCAAAAACCCCGGGCGGCGTGTTATTCCATTCAAGCATTTGGCGGGTATTTTCCACGCCAAACCGCTTCTCCCATCTTTCCACCAGCCATTGCGGGTGTGAAAAACCAACTGCTGGATTCGATTCCCGCAACTCCGCGAGCATTTTCTTTGTTGCGTCAAATTCGCGAAGAAAACCGCGGAGCACAGCGTTCACAAATCCCGCCTTTGGCCCGAATCCTTCCTGTTTGGCCAGCTCGACGGTTTCATGAACGGCGGCGTGGGCGGGTATCCGATCCAGCCAAAACACCTGGTAGAGGCCGAGGCGAAGGACATTTTGGATTCCGGCGTTTTGCCGCCGGCCGCCGGTTTTGCGCTCAATAAGCCAATCCAGCGTGGACAGGGCCCGGACCACGCCGTACACGAGTTCCTGGCAGAGAGCCCGGTCGGCGGGCAATATTGTCCGGTTTTGCGCCGATTCCGCCCCTTCGGAGGATGCCCTCGGCGCCAGGGCTCGTTCCAGCAGAGTTTCCGTAAACTCCCCGTTTTCACGACGGGCCTGCAAAATGCGAAGCGCGATTTGTCTTGGATTTTTGCCGCTCACCAATTTTAATGATGTCACTCATTTTTTGGGACGCGAGTTAAAATCGACTATGAAACAGGAATTTGAAAAATTGGCCGCGGCGGGAAAGATCGAACCACGCCATGTCCAACTATTAACGCAGTTGACCGAAAGCGGTTGCTGCGTTCACCGGAGTTGGGGTTTTGGCAAGATCAAGGCCGTGGACACTGTCTTCGCCCGTTTTACAATCGATTTCCCCGGCAAACCCGGGCACACGATGGACCTGGCCTTTGCGGCGGAGAATCTTAAGCCTATTCCCAAAAACCATATTCTCGCCCGAAAGGCGAACGATATCGACGCGGTCCGCCAGATGGCCGCACATCACCTGGACCTGATTCAGATTGTCCTCAACAGCTATGGCGGTAAAGCGACCGTTGACCAGATCCAGCACGACCTCGTGCCGGACGTAATCAGTGACGACTGGCGAAAATGGTGGGAAGTCGCGCGCCGGGAAATGAAGAGGGACGGCCATTACGTGGTCCCCGTCAAAAAGACCGATCCGGTCATTTACCAGACACAGGAAACCAGCCCGGCCGAGAGGGCACGGGCAGACTTCCGTGCCGCCAAGGGTTTGAAAGCGCGAGTCGCCGTGGTCGCCGAAATTCTTAAAATCATTCCTGACTTGGCGGACAAGGCCGCGGTGGCGGGAGAGATCGTGGCGGCGCTGAATACCGATATTGCCTCTCACCAGCGCACGCAACCGGCAGTGGCCCTGGAAGCCATCTTTACGCGCGACGATTTGCGGGAGGCCGCGGGTTTGCCGGCGGCCGAAGGGGAGATTTCCGCCACACAAATCTGGCGGCAGGACGGAATTAAATTCGGCGTGTTGATGGAAGCGGTTCCCGCCGCCAAGCACCACCGCTCCCTGGACTCATTCAAAGAGGCGTTTCCGGACCAATGGAATGATATTCTACGCAGCGCGCTGAACCTGGTTTCAGCGAAACTGGCCAAGGAATTTGCGGCGTTGCTGATTCGCGAGGGCAAGCTCGATTTGCTTAAGGAAACGCTGGCCCGCCTTATCAGCCATCACTCCGCCAGCAGCGAACTCCTCTTGTGGTTTGGACGCGAGCGCAATGAGGATTTTGTGGACATTCTCGGGCCGGAAGTCTTCCGCGCCATGCTTACCGCCATGGAACGGGATCAATTCGCCGAAAAACGGTCGAACCGCCTGCGCGATTTTATTTTGGAAGACCAGGAATTGATCGGGGAACTAACCGCCAGCGCGGACATTGAAGTGATCAAGGACTTAACGCGCGCCCTGCAATTGTCGCCCGTGTTTGACGACATGGACAAACGATCGCTTCTCGCGCGCCTGGTCAAGGCGCACCCGGCCGTGCAATCACTGGTCAGCGGCGAACAAACGCGCCAGGACAGCTCGTTGCTCGTATCCTGGGAAAGCCTGGAACGGCGGCGCATCGAATATGAAGACCTGGTGCAAAAGAAAATTCCGGCCAATTCCAAGGAAATCGCGGTGGCCCGGAGTTACGGCGATTTACGCGAAAACCATGAATACAAAGCCGCGAAGGAAATGCAAAAGGTCCTCATGCGCCGCAAAGACGAGTTGGAAAATCAAATGGCCCGCGCGCGCGGCACGGATTTCTCGAACGCTAAGACCGACATCGTCAACATCGGCACGATCGTGGAAACCACAAACCTGGATTCAAACCAGCGAGAATCATTTACGATTCTCGGCGCATGGGATTCCGACCCTGATAAAGGCATCATCAGCTACCTGTCACCCGTCGGCGCCGCCCTGCTGAATCACAAGGCTAGCGACGAAGTGGAATTTGAGTTGCATGGCGCCAGGCATCGCCATCGCATCGAGAAAATCGAAACCTGGAAAGCCGAAGCTCCGGCCACGCCCGAGGCTCCGTCGCCGGAAGCGCCTCCGCTCCCAAACGAAGGCACGCCGAATGTGCCGGCGTGAGCCGCCGGCATTTCGAATTTCCAGATGACTTGACGTGCCCGGCCGGGGGCACGTTCAGCGTTTCAATGGACCCTACGCTTTCCCGCCAAAGCTGACGTAATCGTCCAAATCCAGCACATCGAAGAACGTAAAGATGTCTTCGCGTTTGGGCGCGGCCTTGGAATGCAAGCCGTTGAAATATTCCCGCGTTTCAGGATCGCCGGGCACCCGTTCCTCGGCAAATTTTGTAAACGCGGCAATTTCGAGCGGGGTCCGCTTAAATCGCCCGTTTTTTTCGATCCATTCCAGGATCTCGCTGTCACTTTTGCCCGCGGCCAATTCCTTTTTCAAGGATTCCGGGTCAACGCCCACATAATCGAGAAAGCGCATATCCATCGGGCATGCGAAATGGTACTCGCCATTTTTCCCCGCGATCGTTGCGCGGCCCTTGTCGAGGCACCGCGGCAAAATGGCGTAGCCGCCCAGGCGCACGCGCGCGCTTCGGGGTGGGTGCTGGGTGAGATCAGGACTGCTAAATGTCATATCGTTCCTTGTTGTTTAAATTAATTTTGCGACGAACGTTAACTTGCACTCAAAATGCCGAATTGCAAGGGCGTTAAAAAAAATTTATCATCATGGCGTGAAACATTCAGGTAAAGCCATGCTGTCGGCCATCAAACTCATTGTCGTGGGGCTGATCGCGGTTATTGTATTGCTTGCAGTCGCCTGGCTGGCGCAAAAAATTGGCACGTATATCCTCGAATTTTACGGCGCCGTTTTCGGCCTGTGGATCCTGTTCGCCCTGTTCACCCTCTATTTCTTCCGCGATCCCAATCCGCTGACGCCGACCGGGACGAACCTGGTCGTCTCGCCCGCCCACGGTAAAGTGGACGTAATCGACACCGTGGCCGAAAATGAATTCATGGGCGGCGAATGCAAACGCATTTCCATTTTTCTTTCGGTCATCGACGTTCACGTTCAAAAGGCGCCCCTTACCGGACGAGTCGCCTATTTTAAGCACACTGCCGGACAATTTCTCAGCGCCACGCGCAGTGATTGCGCGCAATTCAACGAAAATCTGCTGGTGGGAATTGAATGCTTTGAGCCGCGGGGTGAGAAGATTGGCCTGCGACTGATTGCCGGCCTGATCGCCCGGCGCATCGTGCCTTGGATTTGCAACAACGATCCTATCCAGCGGGGCGATCGAATCAGCCTGATCCAGTTCGGTTCGCGCGTTGAGGTTTACCTGCCGATGCGGGCCAAAATCAAAGTCCCGCTGGGCCAAAAAGTGGTCGGTGGTGAAACGGTCCTGGCCTCATTCGACTGATTCGCATGAACGAACTGCCCCAGAAACCCGGAGACAATCCGGAAGAAAAGCTGAAGATTTATTTTCTTCCGAACTTGCTGACGGCCGGAAACCTCTTTTGCGGTTTTGTGGCCCTGACCACGATCGTGGACGCTGACCCGTTTTCAGAACATTATTTTGACCAGATCAAAATCGCGCTGGCGTTCATTCTGCTCGCCTGCATATTTGATTTGTTGGACGGCCGGGTGGCGCGCATGGGCGGCGTCGAAAGCCCGTTCGGGCGCGAATTCGATTCGCTCGCCGACCTGATTTCCTTTGGTGTCGCGCCGGCATTCCTGGTGCAGCGCGTCGTTTTGGCGGATGTTTTTGCGGGCCAATACCAGCGAATTAGCTGGTTCATTGCGTCCATCTACCTGCTGTGCGGGGCGTTCCGGCTGGCGCGCTTCAATTGCCTGGCCACGATGGGCGGCGCGGTCAGCAAGGATTTCCTGGGATTCCCCATTCCCTCAGCCGCCGGCCTGGTGGCGTCCCTGACTTTGCTCATCATGCATTTCAACACCAATGGCAAGACGCTCGGACCGTGGAATTATGTAATCGCCGCCGTCCTGCTATTCCTCTCAGCCATGATGGTCAGCACAGTCCGCTATCCAAGTTTCAAGTCCCTCGGACTGCGTTCCACCAATACGTTCATAAAAGCCATCGGCGTAGCGATCTTTATCGGCGCGTTATTCATCTTGCGGGAGAAAATCCTCTATTACGTGTTGCCCGCCTTCTTCACCCTCTATCTGGTCTATGGATTTGTGCGGCCAAGCCTCTCGCGAACATGGCGAAGGGAAATTGAGGAAGAAGACGACGAGCACGAATCAGGCTGATGCAGGCGCTTTCCCCTATTTTGCTGGCGATGGTGACAGGCCTGATCGCGGGCCTGCTATTGTCCATGCCCGTCGGCCCCGTAAACCTGACCATTTTGAATACCGCTTCACGCCGGGGCTTTCTCGCAGGAATGTTGGTCGGCCTGGGGGCGGCATCGATGGAACTCATCTATTGCGCGATTTCGTTTACCGGATTTACCCAGTTTTTCGAAGTCCGGATCATCAAAACATTCATGGAAGTCTTCAGCTTCGTTTTCTTTTTGTTCATCGGCGTTAAATTCCTGCGCGCGCAGAACCTGAATGCGCCGACCGAATTCGGGGCGGCGGCCCATCGGCTGAGCGCGCGATTGGACCAGAGATTTCAGCCGCAATCCGCGTTTATGACGGGTTTTGTCCGCGTGCTTGGCAACTTCGGCGTGCTATTGTTTTGGATCGTCCTGGCGGGAAACTTTTT
>DASYZW010000165.1:0-6981 GCA_035945915.1 Verrucomicrobiia bacterium
CGTGCAGACATCCGGCAATGTGTGGAACAATACCAGTTGGAAATGGACGCACGTGGCAGTGACGTACGACAAGACCAGCGGCCAGGCGAACATCTACATTAACGGCTCGCTCCAAGGCAGCGCAAACGTGGGAACCAGCCCGATGACCACGGCGGATGATTTTTACATGGGCCAGGTTCCGGGCTCGGCCAATTCCTACTCCGGCCAATTGGACGAGATCAGTTTATGGGACCGGCCGTTGAACGCCGCGGATATTTCCGCCATTTATAACGCAGGCGGCGCCGGAAAATGTCCCCAATAACGAAGCGAGCGGCTACCCGAGATGGGCGATGGGACCGCAAAATGCCACGCAGCACTTGCCAGGCATTGCCGGATGTGGAAACTGGTTTGGCATCCATGGCGAACGGCGGCTAAGTTTTTCGCAACCACCAGCGCCGCGCGGCGACCAACGACCAGATTGCTTCGACAATGCCAAAGGGCCACGCGCCTTGAAGAAATCCGTAGATTGACCCCAACGCGCAGGCGACGGCAAATCCAAGGACAAGCCAATGACTGCGCTGTTCGAGCGCATAACACACCAACATTGCCGTCACCGCAAACAAACCGAAAAGCGTGAGTCGGTCCATATTTGAGCAATGATGCGCCGACATAGTGATTGTGGCAAGGCAACTGCAATCCCTTCTTCTCGAACAACGATATTTGGCGATGTCTTGCAACCCAATGGACTTAAGCATGGGTTGGACGGGCGCCGCGCCCCAGCGTTGATTCCCGGCAAGCCAATTTCCGATGGGTAAAAACCAAAACGCGGCGAGCGTCATTTAGCCGATTGGCTTATTGTGCTAGCGAGGGTATGGACGATAACGCGCAAACTGAATACAAAGCGCAGGCACGGATTTTGAAGGCGCTGGCGCATCCCACGCGCCTGTTCATCGTGGACGAACTCTCGCGCGGAGAACGCTGTGTGTGCGAACTCACCGACCTGATCGGCGTCGAGATGCCGACCGTGTCGCGGCATTTGAACGTGCTCAAGAACGCCGGCCTTATCGAGGACGAGAAACGCGGTCCGCTGGTGTTTTATCAACTGCGACAGCCGTGCATCCTGAAGTTGTGCAAAGGCATCGCCGCCGCACAATCGAGCAGTCCCGGCAACGTCGAATCCTTCTGCGTTCGCCCGATTGGCCGGATTCATTCGCCCTTCAAGAGATGCACGGGCACGCCCGTTCAGCCGAGCCTTGCCCAAGGAGCCGGGGGCAGCATCGAAGTGTTCGATGAATTTGCGGCGGGTTTGAAGGACCTGGCGGGATTTGACCGCCTCTGGCTGCTGTTTTGGTTTCACCGGGCCAAGCCGGCGCGGATGTCGGTAACGCCGCTTCTGGATTCGCGGGCGCGCGGGCTGTTCGCGACCCGGGCGCCGTCCCGGCCGAATCCGATCGGCTTGTCCAGCGTGCGACTGTTGAAGGTGGAAGGGGCCATCCTGCGCGTGGCCGACCTGGATATCCTGGACGGCACGCCGCTGCTGGACATCAAACCCTGCGTGCCGCGCTTTGATTATCTCCAGGCGCCCCGCTGCGGCTGGCTGGACGCGATTACGACTTCAACCTGCGTTGCCGACGACCGCTTTGAACGGAGGCAGAATGAGAAAGGATAAATATGAAAATGAAACGTGAGATCCAGCCGGAATCAGTTCGCGAAATCGTTCGCGCCGGTTACACCCAAATTGCCCAACGCGGCAGTGACCGCCGCAAATCAAGTTGCTGCGGTGGCGCGACGGCCGTGGCGACGCATGCCCTGGCCCGCCAGCTTGGCTACTCGGCCGAGGAACTGGCGGCGCTGCCCGAGGGCGCGAACATCGGTTTGTCGTGCGGCAATCCCGCTGCCCTGGCGGCGTTGCGCCCCGGCGAGGTGCTGCTCGATTTGGGCAGCGGCGCGGGATTCGACGCCTTTGTTGCCGCCCCTAAGCTCGGTCCGTCGGGCCAGGTCATCGGCGTGGACATGACGCCGGAAATGCTCGCGCGGGCGCGCCGGAACGTCACGGCTTACCGGGAGCGGACCGGACTGGACAATATCGAGTTCCGGCTTGGCGAAATCGAACATTTGCCCGTCGCCGACGGCAGCGTGGACGTGGTGATTTCCAACTGCGTGCTCAACCTTTCGCCCGACAAGCCGCAGGTCTGGCGTGAAATCGCGCGCGTGCTAAAACCGGGCGGGCGCGTCGCTGTGTCCGACCTGGCGTTACTGAAGCCATTGCCGCCTGAAGTGCTGAACATGGTCGAGGCGCTGGTGGGTTGCGTGGCGGGCGCGGTGCTGGTGTCTGAAACGCGGCGGATGGCGCGCGAAGCCGGTTTGACGCGCCTGCGGTTTAATCCAAAGTCCGGTTACGTGAAGGCCCTGGAAGAAGGTCGAGACCCGCTTTATCTGAAAATCGTGGCGCAACTGCCCGCCGGCATGACGCCGGGCGATTATCTCACCAGCTTGGAAATCACGGGGCGCAAACCAAAGTAGAATGGCTGTGCTGAAAGTGCAGTATGATGCACCGCGCCCGGGCGAGACAGTCGCAAATGAAAATTCGGTCGCTTGAGGTTTACGAACAACGGGCAATGCGAACGTTGCCAGGTTGAATTTGTGAAATTTGTTGTCCTGCCTATCGGCAAATCACGCGGCGGATTCACGGTTGCAACAACTCTCGATGAGGCTGGTGATCACGGTTCCAACGACATAAAGCATGGTCACTGCTATCTTCAAATAGGGATTTCAACGTCGGCGATTCAACATGGCCGTCGCAAAGTACGACGTTGGCTTTACCATAGTGACGCGCAACGGCGTTTGAATCATCTTTGACTCCTTTTGGCATATCATAAGTCCGCCATAATCTTGAGACGCCGCCTAATATGAGATTGTCATTGCCCTGAAATCCGTCCCCGACGGCCATCATCTCACTTGGATCTACCACTTCGGACTCTGAAACCGGCTGCACGGTCGGATTTGATTTGTTCCAACCGTATCGATCGCCAATACCAAGTGAACTGGTGGCAGCTCGTGGACACATTCCGCAGGAATTATATCCATAAGAAACATAAATTACTTTTGTTGGGCCAGGATTTAGCTTATTGAGCAGCCAATTTGGCGGTTCCACCGCCGCCGGACATTTCCAAACACCTTTGCTAATGTAAAAAGTTTCATGTGAATTGTGCTCATATCCAAGTTCGTGGTCTAAAGCCAAATCCCAAAAATCATAATAGTTGGGATAGCTGCCTTTGTCATAGCCTGGATTTGACTCAAGTGGATATGCATGGTTATCACCTACAAATATTTGCATGGCATGCCCAAGCTGTTGCAAGTTGTTCGCACAATAGATTCGCCTTGCCGTTCCAACACCGCGATTTAAAGCCGTCAGCAAAAGCGCCGCGAGAATCCCGATGACGGCAATAACAGCCAAAAGTTCGGTCAAGCTGAATGCTGAACGTTTCATTGCTTCATTAATTAAATTGCTATCAACTTTAGCAAAAGTAAACCTATTATGCGAGTTGGTTTCCTGCAAATCTCTCAAGGAAAGGACATTATTCAGACGACGCGAGGTATTTCCCAGAAGACTTCATTGTTGGGCATTTTGCTTGTGCCAGTGTTGATTAACTGCGTTTGTCATTTTGACCAGCCATGTCCGGTCTTTGGCCAGTTCCAGCAGTTCCGAGGCGGCAAAAGTGTAGTAGTGAGTGAGCGCAAATAGTTCTTGAAATCAGAAGGGAACCTGCGATTTTGCTGGCGAATGAATCGGTGAGCTTTGTCCGATTCCGACCCTCGCCAGTAAATTAAGCAGTTGAAAGATTGACAGTTGTGACGCCGAAGGCGGTTGCTTTTATATGAATATGTCCCTCACCGCAGCCCAAATAGCCCAGAAACTCAACGGCGAAGTAATCGGGGACGGCTCGATTGAAATCACCGGCCTTGCGCCTGCCGATTGCGCGCGAGCCGGCGAACTTACCTTTGCGGAAAACGCCGCCTACTTTGCCGCAGCGGAGCAGAGCCAGGCCGCCGCCATTCTCGTATCGGGGCCTTTTGTCTCCTCGAAAAAAGTGCTCATTCGCGTGGCGAATCCGCGCCTGGCCCTGGCCCGCATACTGCCGGTTTTCTTTCCGCCGGAGGAGCACCCGCGCGGTATTCATCCCACTGCCGTCATTGCCGACTCGGCGCACATTGACCCTGCCGCCCATATTGGTCCCGGCTGTATCGTTGGCCCCGGCGCAAGGCTCGGCGCCCGCTCCGTCTTAATGGGAAACAATGACCTTGGCGCCGGTTGCGACGTAGGAGAGGACTGCTGCCTGTTTCCAAACGCGGTGCTTTATCGCAATACAAAAATCGGCCGGCGCGTCGTTATTCACGCGGGGACGGTGATTGGTTCGGACGGTTTTGGTTACGTGCTGGACGAAGGCCGGCATCGGAAAGTAGTTCACCTTGGCAATGTCATCATCGGCGATGATGTTGAGATCGGCGCCAATGCCGCGATTGATCGGGGGGCGCTCGGCGCAACCGTCATCGGCGAGGGGACCAAGATAGACAACCTGGTCCACATTGCGCATAACGTCGTCATCGGGCGCCATTGCCTGATTATGGGGCAAGTCGGCTTTGCCGGCAGCACGCGCCTCGGGGATTATGTGGTTGTCGCCTCGCAATCGGGCATCGCCGACCATCTCAAGATCGGCAACCAGGTGATCATCGGCGCAAAGTCCGGGGTGATGCGCGATGTCCCGGATGGCGGCCGTCACGTCGGCATCCCAGCCTTGCCGGATCGGCAGGCCAAGCGGCAGATCATCGCCATTCAACAACTGCCGGATTTTATTCATCGAATGCGCGAACTGGAAAAGCAGGTCGAGCAACTTGCCGCCAAATGCGCCAGTCTCGAAGGCCGGGTGCCGGCGGCGTAGGCGCCGGAGCTGTTTCATACGGACTTTCGCCTCCAACAATTGCTGAATTGGCCAATCCCGGGAGTGAAATGGATACGGAAGCTTTCACCGGAAATGCGCATAGCCTTGCGCATCCAACTTTTGCGCGCCGTTCCGGTCGCGAAGCGTAATTCCGTCGGCTGAGACGATCCTTCCAATACAGCTCAACTTTAATTTCGGAAATTTCTGTTTCCAGGTGTCGAGGAGTTTGACGGCGTCCTTGCTTGCGACGGTGAAAAGGAGTTCGAAATCTTCGCCATCGGTGAGCGCGGCGATCACCGGCGGTTTGGCTGAAGAACTGGTTTTTGCATGCAGCTTTGCGGCGCGGGAAACGGGGATGGCACTTTTCAACAACTCCGCGCCGGCGTGACTGGCCTTCAAAATATGCCGCAAATCGCCGGCCAGACCGTCGCTCAAATCCGCCATCGCATGGATGGAAAAATGTTCGGCGAGCCAGCGCGCTTCCGCGATCCGCGGATCAAAGTCCAGATGCTTCCCGGCGAGCGAACCGCCGAGTTCGCCCGTTACAAAGATTGCGTCACCGATGCGGGCGCCATTGCGAAGGATTTGTTTTCCCCGGCTGGCGGTTCCCAACAGGGCGACCGAAATAAAAATGCCGCCGGGATTTGTCGTCGTCTCGCCGCCAACGATGGCAACGTCATACGTTCGCGCGATTGCGTTTAAACCGTCATATATTTTCGCAATAAATTCCGCGTCGAAATCCTTCGGCAAACCGATGGTAATGAGCGCGGCCGCGGGAGTCCCGGCCATCGCCGCGATGTCACTCAAACAGCGGGCCAGGGCCTTGCGGCCTACTTTTTCAGGCGGCGTCTCGCGCGTAAAATGGACGTTTTCAACCACGGCATCGGTTTTGAACAGAAACAGCTTTTCCGGCAGGCCGAAGTCCAGGACGGCGCAATCATCGCCGGGCCCGGTAATAACCGTATCGTTGACCGGCAGGGACCGGGTCAGTTTGGCAATCAGTTCAAATTCAGTCATGTCTCGCCTCGAAGTTCAATGGGGCGCATAGGTGAGTATGACCAGGTTGGCGGCGTTGAAAAGACCATGAGTAAAAATCGAAGCGACCAGGCTATCGGTGACTTCATAAAGCCAGGTGAGAACCAGGGCCAGCATAAACAACGGAATAAAAATCGCGGGGTCGCCATGGATCAAAGCAAAAAGAAGGCTTACCCCAATCCATGCGGTTCTTCGGAAGTTGTGCTGTTTCAGAAATGTGAACAGCACGCCGCGAAAAATAAACTCCTCAGCTACCGGCGCCAGCACGACGGCAAAAATGCCCAGATAGATCTGTTCGGGTTTTGTGGTGGCGTTCTGGAATAAACTCACCGCGGTCTCGGTTTCAGTTTTCCAGTGAAGCTTTCCCATCAACCATATGGACGCCTGCTCCAATCCCCCCGCCGCCGGGAGCACGATAATGAGTGCGCCAACCGCGAAGATTGGCGCCATCAGCAGTTTTTTTGCGTAAAGTCCCAGGCCGTCGCGCCAGGAAATTTTCTGCATCCAGAAGAAGATGCCCACCAAGAGCCACGTGGCACCCTGAAAACTTAAAGTCCCGAGCAGGACCGGTCCGAAATCGTCCAAATCCTTAAATCCGTTGACGCCGGCCTTGTGGAGCAAGGCAATGGCGGTGTTGCCCAGCAACAGGCAGAACGCCTGGGCAGCAAGGAAAAAAAACACCGCCTCGGCGCGCCACGATTTGGCTGATGACATTTGGAGAGGTTAGTTCCAAAGAGATTCGGGTTCAAGGTTCGAGGTTTCATGACGTTGAACGGTTGAAGCGGTTTCGGTTTGACCATGATTGGACAGTCTGGCTAAGAGCCAGACGCTTCGAGATTAAACCACGAATTCGTCAGAGTCTGCTCAGCCGACTGCTGCGCTGAGTAAATCAGCCGCCGAACGCCGCGTACTTCTTTATTCCCCGTGCCCAGGCAAATCGGGCAAGCGCGAAGGCGGCAAGCACCCAAAAGATTTGCACGGCGAATCCCGTCTCCAATCGGGCCCCTGATATCTTGCCCAGGTAAAT
>DASYZW010000166.1:0-6460 GCA_035945915.1 Verrucomicrobiia bacterium
AAACCGTCATGCCGGTGCTGCTTGCCATCAGCTTTTGCCACTTGCTGAACGACACGATCCAATCATTGATCTCCGCAATTTATCCGATTGTGAAGGAATCGTTTCATCTGAGCTTCACGCAGATCGGGTTCATTACGTTTACATTTCAATGCACCGCCTCGCTTTTGCAACCATGCGTTGGTTTTTACACGGATCGCAATCCCAGGCCTTATTCGCTGGCCATGGGCCTGATGATTACCCTTGTGGGTGTTTTTTTGCTGGCGTTTGCATGGCGATATTCTTTGATTTTGGTTTCGGTGGGTTTATTGGGAATTGGCTCGGCTATTTTCCATCCGGAATCGTCCCGCCTGGCCCGCCTGGCATCGGGCGGCCGGCACGGCTTCGCTCAATCGTTGTTCCAAGTGGGCGGCAACGCCGGAAGTTCCTTTGGGCCACTGTTGGCAGCGCTGGTCATCACCGGTCACGGGCAACGAAGCATCGCGGGGTTTTCGGCGCTGGCGCTCACCGCGGCGGTTGTGCTATTCAAAGTGGGAAGTTGGTATAAAAACCATTTGTTCCAACTGAAAAACAAACCAAGGCCGGCGCATCGCTCGCCAGTGCCGCGCAAGACCGTGATTCTTTCACTCGGAATCCTCGTGGCGCTGACATTCTCCAAATACATCTATTTGGTGAGCCTGTCGTCTTACTATACGTTTTACCTGATAAACAAATTCCATGTATCGGTGGCAGGTTCGCAGCTCTACCTGTTTCTCTTCCTTTTCGCGGTTGCGGCGGGGACGTTCATTGGCGGCCCGTTGGGTGATCATTTTGGCCGTAAATACATTATTTGGGGTTCCATTCTGGGGGTTGCTCCGTTCACATTGTTGCTCCCGCAAGTCAGCCTATTCTGGACTGCCATGCTGACGGTCATCATCGGCCTCATCTTGGCGTCGGCGTTTTCGGTCATCCTTGTTTACGCCACGGAATTGGTGCCCGGCAATGTCGGGATGATTAGCGGCTTGTTTTTCGGAATGGCATTTGGATTTGCCGGAATCGGTTCAGCGGCGCTGGGTAAATTGGCGGACCACACGAGCATTGATTTTGTGTTCAAGGTTTGCGCCTGGTTGCCCCTAATCGGCCTGCTTACGGCGTTTTTGCCTAATCTCGACAGCAAACGGAAGTCAGCTTAATCTCGCATTCCAGACGCCGGACTTGCGTCGGCAACATTTTTTAAAAAACTGTTGACAACCTTCCGATTTCTTGGTGTTTGTCAGCACATCAGATGCTCTTAACCGGCATTCGCAATCAACTTAACCTAAAATGTCTTTTGACATTCCGCCGGCAGGCCCTCCGCCGCGCCGGGTTTCCTTGCGTCATTATGAACAATAAAGCCATCGTTTCCTTCATCGCTTCCCTTTCCACCGGCCTATTATTGGCCTGTGGCTGCGCCTCAAACCAACTCAACCAGGAGGTCATGCAGGTCACTACGACATCCGATGCGGCCAACAATTGGTTGCGAATCCAGATTGACCCCTCGCTGGCCCCGGACGTGGCCTGGCAGAAATTGATGGATTCGGTAACCGGCTACTATCCGGATTTGGAAATGATTGACGTGCCATCTGGTTACATTCGCAGCGTTTATACGACCCGCCAGTTTGGCGAACCGGCATCAAAAGGTTCTTTCCAGGTCCGCACCCGGTTCGTTTGTACCATCGCGTCGAAATCGCCGTTGGTCTACAAGCTCAAGATTGAATCGGAACAAGCCGGCCCGCCGTATGTGGACTGGTCGCCCTTTAATCGCGTCTTTAACCAGGACGCAACCGTCATTGAAGAATTGCAAAGCAGGCTCGGAGTAAAGTAGTGGGAAATTCCAATTTTGTTGATCGCGGGGTCGTTGGACGCGTGGCCCCGCGCGGGCAACGCGTCCATTCTGAATTGGTGATCAGTCAGCCGGTAAACCCTGATAACAAACATCCAAATAAGTCAGAACACCCTGAAAACAACGCCATGAAACTAATGAACAAATTGCCAGCCGGGCCCGCCTGCCTTGGACTCTTAATTTTCATAACCACAGCCTGCCGGGCGGACGATATCGTAGATTCGACAAACGCTGCTTACATGCCGCCACCGCCGCTGTTTCAACCATTTACGGTTGGCGCGGAAATCGGGACGACCGGTTACGGCGGGTCTGCCGATTGGCGTTTTCTAAACCATTTTGGAATTGGCGGCGGCTTCGACACCCTGATTTATAATTACCATGGAAAAATCGAGGATGCGGATTACCATATCCGTCTGCACCTCCAATCGGAACCGTTGACGTTAAACGTATATCCCTGGAAACGCAGTTCGTTTCATATCAGCGTCGGAGCGCTATTTAATCAAAACCGCTTGACCGGGACCGCCGCTGTCGGCGCCGGCCAGACCGTCACAATCAATGGCACTACTTACAACGGCCCGGTCAATCTTGGCGTATCGATCAAACAGGAAGCCGAGAACCCGTATTTGACCGTGGGCGGCAATTTATATTTCGACCACGCGCATCACGTATCACTGGGCGGCCAATTGGGAATCATCTACACGGGTGAACCAAAGATCACCTACACGGCATCGCCTCCGGTTACGCCAAGCGACGAACAGGCTGAGCGAAACAAGATTCAACATTACGCCAAAAATTTTCAATTCTGGCCGGTCGCCAAACTCAGTTTGAACGTTTCGTTTTGAAATAATGGCGCGGTCACTTGGCAGAGGCGAGTAGATTGCGTAACTTCTGCGCATGAAGTCGGCAGCCCATTTCACGATTGTCCTGGTCACTGCGCCTGACCTGAAAACTGCCCGCGTTTTGGCCAAAGCCGCCCTGGAGGCGCGCCTGGTTGCCTGCGCTAATCTCGTAACCGCCATTGAATCACACTATTGGTGGCAGGGAAAACTCGAGAGCAGCGGGGAAATTCTCATCGTATTCAAATCCCGCAAATCACAAACGGCGGCGCTGGAGAAATTAATCCTGGCAAATCATCCCTATGATACGCCGGAAATCCTTTCCCTCCCGTTGACTGCAGGCAGCCGGAAATACCTGAACTGGGTGGGAGCATCGGTGAAATCATGAAAAAGTGACAATATCACGGGTTTTTTATGGTCCAAGAATTGCGAATGGCAAAGCCGGCAAAGGGGCGAACGGGTTAAATTTTGGTTGAAACGGAGGCGAACGGGTTTAGATTTGTCACATGGGCTCAACGGCACAAAATGACGCGGCCGTGATGACAATGCTATTATTCCTGGCAATGGCGGTAGCATGCATTCTTTGTGCCGGCTTCTTTGTTCGCCGGCGCGCAAGGCTGGCCGAATCCCCCTGGAACAGTCTTCCGGCCCATGCCATTTTTCCACAACGCCCGTCATGTTGGCTGGCCATTCGGTCGGCTACGCCGGAACGCGTTCGTAGCGCCCTCGGCCTGAACCGCTTCGCGCCGTGCTCATGGGCGGAAGGAATGATGGGAGAACACGAATTTTTTATCAGCCCGCGTGTAAACGGCTGGGTTATCGTCACCGGCCTGGCCATTCCGACACCCGATGATGACATTGATGAATGTTTCCGATTTCTTGTTTCGTTAAGCCGGATATTGGGTCACGTCCAATTTTTTCACGCGCACAAATCCCTGCATCATCATGCCTGGGCGCGCCTGGACGATGGTTATGTCACGCGGGCCTACGCGTGGGCGGATGGGACGGTCTGGAACCAGGGACCAAAGACGCTTCCGGAGGTCGAATTGGGCATGAAGTGCTTTGATTATGGCGAAGCGTGTCCGATCAATGTCGCCGCGCGGAACGCCGAAAAAGTCGCCCGACTGGCCGCGCGATGGAATTTTGACCCGGCTGCAGTGGATGAACGCCTGTCAGGGGTGGCCGGGGAGCCTTCGTAAGGGCCCGATTTCGGCTAACCTCACCTCACCGGATATTCCAACTCTACGAGAGAAAAGTCACTGCCAGGTTCGATTCGGCTTTACATTTAAGAAAACTGCGGCACATTGGACTTGGCTCGAAAAAGGAGAGCGCGAATCCCATGCCTCTCAAATCCCATTTAACCAACATGAAGACAGGTTATTTAATTGATATGGACGGGGTCATTTACCGGGAAAATCATTTGATTCCCGGAGCGATGGAATTTGTCCAGGCATTGACTGCCACCGGTGCGCCCTTTCTCTTTCTCACGAACAATTCCGCGCCCACGCCGGAGGACCTGGCTGTGCGTTTAAAACATCTTGGCATCCACGGCCTCTCGGCGCGTCATTTCTACACGTCGGCGTTGAATACGGCCGACTTCCTTAACGAAACCGACCCCGCGTGCACGGTTTTCGTGATCGGGGAAGGCGGATTATTGGCGGCGCTTCACGAACGGAAAATTGCCAACGACGCTCTTCGTCCGCGCTACGTAGTCGTGGGCGAAGGCGCGCCGACGACTGAGCGACTGGCCAAAGCCCACGAATGCATTGAACGGGGGGCCGGTTTACTGGCGACCAATCCGGACAACTGGTGTCCGGTTTCCAGTGAGAAAACAAGGCCGGGCGCGGGCGCCACCGCGGCCTTTCTTGAGGCCAGCACGGGCCGGCGCGCGTATTATTTAGGCAAACCGAACGGTTACATGTTTCATCGGGCCCGCCGAAAATTGGCCGAATTAGCGCTGGGCCGGCCCGAGGAAGTCGTGATGATCGGAGACACAATGGAAACGGATATTCGCGGGGCCGTTGAGGCCGGATTGCATGCGTATTTAGTTTTGAGCGGCTCAACGCGATTTGAAGACCTGGGCGACTACGTCTATCAGCCGGCGCGCGTCCTTCAAAGCGTTGCGGATCTGGTCGAAGAAATTCAAACCGGCAAGTCCCCTGATTTGACAAGCCATGTCGCGGCAGGCCAAAGCGCGCATTCCAAATCGGGCTTGCGACATCAAACGGACATTTTCGCTTTTCACAAGCCAAGGCCCCGGCCCGCCATGACCAAGTAAGCGGCTTCTGAAATTGTCTTCTATCTCGGACAGACTTTTTTTAGTCTATCAGGGCGAATGAAATCCGTGCGACGCGCCGTGATAGACGTTGGCACCAATTCCGTAAAATTGCTTGTGGCCGACGTTGAGGGCAATTGCGTTCGCCCCGTCCTGGAAGAAAGCCGGCAAACCCGCCTCGGAAAGAATTTTTACGAGACGCATCGCCTCCAACCGGACGCCATCGCGCAAACTGCCCGGGCCGTCGCCGAATTCACGGATTTGGCCCGCGAGAGAAATTCCAGCTCGACCCGCGTCTTTGCAACCAGCGCCGCGCGGGACGCGGTGAACCCTGACGACCTGGTGTCGGCAATCGCCGACGCATGCCGATTGAGGTTGGAAATCATTTCCGGAGCGCAGGAAGCGGAATGGGCTTTCCAGGGCGCTACTAGCGGAACCGACCTGTCCGAGACGCCGTTGCTGTTGCTCGATGTGGGCGGCGGCAGTTCGGAATTTATCCTTGGGCACGCTGGCCGGATGAGTTTCGCCCGAAGTTTTCCATTGGGCACCGTTCGCCTGATGGAAACAACTCCGCATAGCGACCCCCCGACACCAAAGGAATTTGCGCATTGCCGCGAACGGGTCGGGACGATTCTCCAGAAAGAGATCCGCCCTGAGCTCGAAGCGGTCCTCCGCCGCGAGCAAGAGTCAGGTCCGGTTCAATTGGCGGGGACCGGAGGGACGGCCACTATCCTGGCCCGAATGGAGCTAAAGTCAGACCGATTCGACCGCGAACTCATCGAAGGCAGCCGCCTGACCCTCGTAAGAATTCAATCCTATGTGACTCATCTATGGAGCTTGCCGCTGATGAAACGCAAAGACATTCCCGGCCTTCCAAAATCGAGGGCGGATGTCATCCTGACTGGCGCCTTAATTTTTGCCTCTGTCATGGAGACGTTTGGCTTTAATGAACTGCGGGTGAGCACGCGAGGACTGAGATTCGCGGCGGTGGTTTAAGCCGGGCGTGGACGGCTTCTGCGAGTAATTTGACTTCGACCTTGCGGGCATTTCCGCCTAAATTTTTTCATGGCCGATCCCGAATCCCAATTGACGCCGATGATGGCGCAATATCGCCGTATCAAGGGCGAATTGCCTAAGGACGCCCTGCTGCTCTTTCGTCTGGGCGATTTCTACGAGATGTTTTTTGAGGATGCGCAGGTCGGAGCGCAAATTCTCAATCTTGCGCTTACGGCAAGAAACGGCGTTCCGATGTGCGGCCTGCCGTTTCATGCGGCGAACGGTTATATCGGCAAAATTCTTCGCGCCGGGCGCAAGGTTGCCATTTGCGAGCAGCTCGAAGACGCCCGCCCTGGAAAACTCGTGAAACGCGAGGTGACCCAGATTCTTTCTCCGGGGACCCATTTCGACGAACGAATCCTGACGGCCGAAAGGAACAATTTCCTGGCGGCCATCAGCCCGAATGGAAAAATCCTCGGTCTCGCCCTCGTGGAT
>DASYZW010000167.1:0-16005 GCA_035945915.1 Verrucomicrobiia bacterium
CGACACGGACAAACCGCCGCTGAGTTCCATTCAAAACCTTGAATATTCCTGGCAGGACGCGACGGGCTACCGCAATTTCGAAATTCGCGCAAGCGAAACCTCCGGCCAAAAGACTGCCATTGTCCTGCCCGACGTCGCAACCTGCCCGGATTGCCTCCGCGAAATTTTTGACCCGTCCAATCGCCGTCATTTATATCCCTTTACCAATTGCACGCATTGCGGCCCGCGCTACAGCATCATCGAATCCTTGCCGTATGACCGCGCGAACACCTCCATGAAAATCTTCGGGATGTGCCTTGACTGCCGGCGCGAATATAACGATCCGGAAAACCGGCGATTCCATGCTCAACCCAATGCCTGTCCCAAATGCGGTCCCCGCCTGGAGCTGTGGGAGAGCCGATCATGCATTTTTGCGCCGGCTTCTCCGCTCGCCTTTTGCCATATGGCGCTGCTGGTGGCGGCCAAAGCGATCCGTCGCGGTCAAATTGTCGCGGTAAAAGGCATCGGCGGTTTTCATTTAATTACGGATGCCCGGAACAACGATGCGGTCGCCCGGTTGCGGGCGCGAAAACATCGTGAGGAAAAGCCATTTGCGCTGATATTTCCCACCGTCGAAGAAACCAAGGCCGTCTGCAAAGTTTCGCCGCTCGAAGAGCGCCTTTTGCGTTCAACAGAAGCACCCATCGTTCTCCTCGAGAAGAAAGCCAACAGCGGACGTCGCATATCCCGTTTGGTTTCGCCGGACAATCCGAACCTGGGAGTAATGCTTCCCTCCAACCCGCTGCACCATCTGCTAATGGCCGAACTCGGGTTTCCAATCATCGCCACAAGCGGAAACCTGGTCGATGAGCCAATTTGTACGGACGAATTGGCCGCAGTCGAGTATTTGCGACCGGTTGCCGATTTGTTTTTGGTCCATAATCGTCCGATTGCAAGGCACGTGGACGATTCCATTGTCCGGGTTGTCCTCGACCGCGAAATGATTCTTCGCCGCGCTCGCGGCTACGCGCCCCGGCCGATTCCCGCCCCGCCATCAGCAACCGTGCTCGATGGAAAAACCGGTAAAACTGAAACCGTGATCGCATTAGGCGGGCATTTAAAGAACTCGATAGCCCTTGCTTCCGGCGAACAAATCTTTATCAGCCAGCATATCGGCGATTTGGAGACGGAAAAAGCAAACATCGCTTTTCGCAAAGTCATTGCCGATTTCCAAACTCTCTACAACGAAAGGCCGAAAATCGTCGCGGCCGATTTGCATCCCGATTACCTTTCAACAAAATTCGCCGCCACGATGGACGCAAAGCAGTATCGCGTTCAGCATCACCTGGCACACGTGCTTTCATGCATGGCCGACAATGGAATCGATGGTCCCGTTCTCGGTGTTTCCTGGGACGGCACGGGTTTTGGCCCGGACCACACAATTTGGGGCGGCGAATTTTTTGTCATCAACAACCGCACTGCCGTGCGTGTCGCCCGCCTGCGCTCGTTTCCCCTGCCCGGCGGCGATGCGGCCATCCGCGAACCGCGCCGCGCCGCCATCGGGTTGCTTTATGAAATCTTCGGCCCAAAGGCCTTTGATTTGGTAAACCTCCAAATCGTGCAGGACATGGGTCTTGCCCAATTGCGGACATTTCGAAGCGTACTCCAAAATCGGGTTCAATGTCCCATGACGTCCAGCATCGGACGGCTTTTCGATGCGATCTCCGCGTTGATCGGCCTGCGCCAAACCAATCGCTTCGAAGGACAGGCGGCCATGGCATTGGAATTTGCATTGGATGGGAAATCGAACAACGAATCCTACCCGCTGGCCCCGGTTGGTGACTTTCCCAACACGCGATTGGATTGGCAACCCATGCTCGAAGCCATCCTTCTGGACATTGCCAGGGCCATTCCAATCGGACGCATTTCGGTCAAGTTCCATAACGCTCTGGTCGAAGGATTGGTCGAAATCGCCAAACATGCCGCTCTGCCCCATATTGTTCTTTCGGGAGGGTGCTTTCAAAATCGTTATCTGCTTGAACGTGCGGTCACTCGGTTGCGCCGCGAAAATTTCCTGCCGTTCTGGCACCGTTCTGTGCCCCCCAACGATGGCGGCATCGCGCTGGGCCAAATTGTCGCCGCCCGACGCGGCACCAAACTCTTGAACGCGGGCAACAATCCGGAACCCGAACGCGAAACCGTCCCGGCGGATTTCATGACAAATAAATAATTCTATGTGCCTCGCCATTCCCGGAAAAATCGTAAGCATCAG
Organism: Verrucomicrobiia bacterium; assembly: GCA_035945915.1. Classification (GTDB taxonomy): domain Bacteria; phylum Verrucomicrobiota; class Verrucomicrobiia; order Limisphaerales; family UBA11358; genus UBA11358. The sequence continues at coordinate 2,252 of DASYZW010000167.1, forward strand.
CGGCGTTGACGAGCTAATGCGCGTCGGACGCGTCAACTTTGGAGGCATTGTCAAAGAGGCGAGCCTCGCGTTCGTGCCCCACGCCAGGGTCAGCGACTATGTGATCGTCCACGCCGGATTCGCATTGAACACAGTGGATGAGGATGAGGCGCGAAAAATCTTCAATTATTTGGCCAAAATGGAAGACCTCACCGAACTAAAGGAGTAATCACTGTGAAATTCCTCGATGAATATCGCGATGCCCGGGCCGCCCAAAAATTGGCCCGTGAAATTCATCGCATCACTACGAGGTCATGGAAGATCATGGAAGTTTGCGGAGGCCAGACCCATGCGATCGTTAAATTCGGCATCGACGAATTATTGCCCTCGCAAATTGAATTGATCCATGGCCCCGGCTGTCCGGTCTGCGTCACCCCGCTTGAAATCATCGACAAGGCGTTGAAAATCGCCGCCTTGCCAAACGTCATTTTCACTTCCTTTGGCGATATGTTGCGGGTACCCGGCAGCTCCGCCGATTTGCTTTCCATCAAGGCGCAGGGTCACGATGTGCGGATTGTCTATTCGCCCCTCGATGCCGTAAAAATTGCGCTTCAAAATCCATCAAAACAAGTGGTCTTTTTTGGAGTAGGATTCGAAACGACCGCGCCCGCCACCGCGCTGGCGATCTTCCGCGCTTCCCAATTAGGGTTGACGAATTTTTCCATGCTCATTTCGCACGTCCTTGTACCGCCCGCTATCGAAACATTGATGTCTTCACCGGATTGCCGCGTGCAGGCTTTCCTGGCAGCCGGCCACGTCTGCACCGTGATGGGGTTCGAGGAGTATTTCCCGCTCGCGGCCAGGTTTCATGTCCCGATTGTCGTGACAGGCTTTGAGCCGTTGGACATCCTCCACGGTATCCTGATGACCGTTACCCAATTGGAATCAGGCCGTGCAGAGGTCGAAAATCAATATGCGCGGGCCGTTCGGCGTCAAGGTAACCGGCCCGCGCAGGAATTGATCCATAAAGTGTTTAAGGTCGTGCCCCGCAAATGGCGAGGCCTCGGCGAGATTGCCCAAAGCGGACTGGGACTAAGTGATGCCTATGCTCATTTTGACGCCGAAATTCGATTTGGAGTGGCCACCCACGTGGTCCGGGAGCCAAAAGAATGCATCGCGGGAACGATTTTGCAGGGATTAAAACGGCCCGCCGAATGTCCTGCTTTTGGCAAATTGTGCACTCCCGAGCATCCCCTCGGCGCGACGATGGTTTCGAGTGAAGGCGCATGCGCCGCTTATTACCGCTATCGTCCGTTCGCGGCAAAACCTGAAGTTGTCGCATGAAAACGCTCGATCCCAAAGTCAACCTGGCATGCCCGTTGCCCAGGTCCCAATATCCGGCAATTTTGATGGCGCACGGCGGCGGCGGACGATTGACTCACAGGTTAATCGAGGACCTTTTTGGCAAGGCATTCTGTAATCCTATCCTGGATACCCGCCATGATTCGGCACAATTCACCGTTCCGTCCCGGAGGCTGGCGATGACGACGGACTCCTACGTGGTACAACCTCTCTTTTTCCCGGGAGGCGATATTGGCTCCATGGCCGTTTACGGCACCGTGAATGATATCGCCATGAGCGGCGCGCGCCCTCTGTATTTGAGCTGCGGCTTTATCATTCAGGAGGGCACACTCATGGAAACTCTTAAACAAGTCGTCCTATCCATGCGCAATGCCGCGGCTGCTTGCGGTGTGCAGATTATTACCGGTGATACCAAAGTAGTGGAGACCCGCGAAAAACCAGAGTTGTTTATTAACACCTCCGGTATCGGTGTCATCGAATCAGATTTGGCCATCGGCCCTGCAAATGTGCGGCCGGGTGATATAGTCCTGCTCAGCGGCGATGTCGGCCGTCACGGCATGGCCATCATGGCCGCCCGGGAAGGGTTGCAATTCGATAGCATGATTGAAAGCGATTCAAATGCCGTCCACGAACCGATCTTGAAATTGATTGCCGCCGGCCTCGAAATTCATTGTCTTCGTGACCTGACTCGCGGGGGACTGGCCGCCGCGCTGAACGAAATCTCGGAATCCGCCAACGTCAGAATTTCGATCGAAGAAAAATTAATCCCCGTCCGCGAAGACGTTCACGCCGCTTGCGAAATGCTCGGCATGGACCCATTGCATGTCGCGAACGAGGGACGGTTCATCGCATTCATCCCCCGGCAGGAGGCGGCGAAAGCCTTGCACCTCCTTCAACAGCATCCGGTCAGCGCCGGCTCGACGGTCATTGGCGAAGTTTCTGAAACTCTCCCGCCAATGGTCACGCTGAAAAGCGCAATCGGCACGAACCGGATTCTCGACATGCCCAGCGGAGAGCAATTGCCGAGAATCTGCTAAACTGATAATTATAGGGGTGATTGGGTCGCAAATGAAGATCCTGCGGATTGTATTTCTTTCTATTCTTCTGGTGTCGCACGCGGCCAAAGTCGCCGCGAGTCTTTCGCCGGATGCGGTCACGCTCGCGCATTGGATTGCAGATCGCCAATTTCATAACGCGGCGCTGCCCGGCTATGGGGCCATCGCCGGCGCAGACGGTCCGGCCGCAATCGGCGACGACGGCAGGCAATACTACAGCGTCAGCCCTTACTCGGCGAACCTCGCCGTCATTGCCTTGCTGAAATCCAGGATGCCGAACGCTCTCAGTGTGGCTGAACCATGGGCTGGCTGGTACTTCGCCCACCTCAACCGCCAAAGCGCCCCCGATGGCGTTCCGTATAACCATTTCTATCGCGCGGATGGCAGCGGCGAAACGACGTGCGTAAAGCCGGGAAACACCTTCCTATGTCACTATAACGACGCGACCGATAGCGCCGCCGCCACATTTCTGTCCGTTCTTTGGGCCGCGCATGAGGCGGGATTACCGGACGCATTCCTGAAAGCATCCCCGCGACAGCAACAGGTCGAAACATTGGCGAATCTGATTTTGAAGCTGCAACAGCCCGACGGATTGTGCGCGGCCAAACGCGATTATCGAGTCAGATATCTTGAAGATAACAGTGAAGTTTTTGCCGGGCTATGTGCGGCCGCCAGTTTGGAAAAGGACGTTTTTGAAAATCCGCAGCGATCGGAAACCTACAAAAAGGCCGCGGAAAATGTTCGACGCGGAATTCTGGTTGAACTCTATGACAAGAATGTCGGGTTATTCTGCGTCGCAAAATTTGAAAACAACGATCTTCCGGCGCCAAATCTGCACACCTGGTACCCTGACTCTCAGGCGCAGCTTTGGCCCGTCCTCTTTGGCGTGATCTCTGCACACGATCCGCGGGCCCTCACTGCGGCGGCCGGGGTGAATGACCACTGGAACGGCAAGGACCAGCCGGATTGGGCGCGCGATCCCTCACGCGTAAATCAGGGATGGGTTGAAGCCGGCCACGCTTGCGCAGCACTATTAATGGGCGAAACAAACCGTGTAAAAACATATATCAATGCTGTCAACCGTTTTAAGATTGCCGACCCGGGATCCCATCCGCGATTTCGAAGCCCGTTCACTGTCGACGACGCCGGTTGGCTGTTGCGCATTCTAGCGACCGGACGCGACTGAGAATTAAGCTGGCCTCAGATACGCTTGCGAACAGTAGTCAATAATTGAACCGGCCCGATCAAACCGGAATCCACCAACGCATCATCTTTATGCCATAATTCCCAGCTCGTGAAAGTAAATCGGCCTGTCGGGCTGGGTTTGCCGTCGAGCAACCATTGTGGCCAACGCTTCAGGGTGCCATCTTTCTTGCGCTCGGTGTCGGGCGGCAGTTGTTGGTCTCCAATCTGGCGGTTGACCCAGAGGTTGGCGACGCTGATTTCCAAGGTATTCTTTCCGGAAATCAGGATTTCGGTAACATCGAGTTGGTATGGAGCCTTCCAAAGAACTCCCAGGACCTGTCCATTTAGTCTCACCTCCGCCATGACTGCAACGATCCCCAGGTCCAGGGTAATGCGACGCTCCCGGTCGAGCGAATCCTGCGGTACATCAAAATTGCAACGATACCTTGCCGTGCCGGAAAAGTATCGGACGCCCGGCTCGGAATGTTTATTTAAGGGAATTAATTCCGGCAGTTGTATTTCAGGCGGAGCGCCCCAGCCCTCTGGAAATTGCACAGTCCACGGACCTGAAATTTGAATCGGGTCCGGGATGCTCAGGACGGATACCGTAATTTTCTCGCCCGAACCGAGCGCGCATTCGTAATCGCCGGGCTTCGTGGCGCACAATTGTATCGCGTTCTGCCCGGCTGCTTCCGCAAAGGCTGGCGGCATTTCACCTATGACATCGAATTCGACCGTGTCACCGTCATGAAACACCAAATGTTGTTCACGGCCATTGATTCGGCATCGAATCTCGAGCGTCTTGACCACATTCACGTCGGGATCGCCGCCAATCTCGGCAACTTTCACAACGGGAAAATTCGTTTCACCCTCTCCGATTAATTTTAGCACGTCCGCCTTTGCATCACGGATATGCGCAGGTTCGCCCGGTTTGCCATAGACCGCGGAAAGTATTTCTATCTTCGGCTTCGGTTGCTGTTGCCCTGCCCCCAGGACCGTCTTACCGTTAAGGCTAACGTTTTGCAACACTTTCCCCGGCTGACCGGATTGAACACGCCGAAATACGACAAAGACCGATGCTTTGGACTTCAAAACCAGCGGAACGCGCGTATGGCCGTCTGAAAAATCATACAAAGCAACCGGTGAAATCCGCCCGGTTTCCGGGTCCCAGAGTTCTGGCCTGGCGCCGGCGACTCGAAACGAGCAATTCGCCACCAGTGGCCGCCCATCGTAGGGATAGCTGCCTGTCACAGCCCCGTTGGCGATGAAGTAAATATCCATGTCGTCCGTTCGACGGTGTATCCATCGAACCATGGGTTGATCGCATTCGAAATCGGGCCTGACACCTCGCTCCGCCAACACTTCTTCAACGGATGTCTTGAAATCTATTTTGCCACCATCCCACAATTCATCCGCAAGTCGCTGAACCTCGGTATCGCAATGCGGATAATCGCAAAGGCTGGGCGATTTCTCCGGCCTGGGTCCGGTCACCAGCGCGCCGGCATCAACCAGTCCTTTAATTTTCTTCAGCAATTTAGGAGTCATCGTCGGTGATTCCGGCAAAACGAGGATGCGATACTTCATGCCGCCGGGAAGAGTGAGAAAGCCGTTCCGAAATTCCATATGTTCCATCACCAATTCCGGTGGGCAGGCATCGTAGTTATAGCCGGGGCGGCGGGAAGTGTTTCGCCGTCCGTTCTCGCCCGAACTCGGCGCGGAAAAGTTTCTCGGTTCCCCTTCCGCCTGCATATAGCAAACGCCAGCAACGAAGTTGCCCTTGCGGAGCATGTAACAACAACGGGCGACATATTCATGCCATGGTTTGCTCATGTCCCACCAGGTTTGCGTCCGCTCATAATGCAGCCCCCATGGGCCCATGGACATTCCCGGCGCGGAATGCGGTGTCGTCCACGGTTGCATGGCATAGCGATGAAACACAAACCGATTGACTCCCTCGCAAAAAGTCCAGTCTCCAATATCCTTGACCACTGCGGGATGCCCCAGCCACTTTTCGTCTGCGGACGCGGTAAAGGTCTCCTGGCCGATCACATTGCGACCGTAGACGTGCGCGGCGCTGACCATTTCTGTAACCGTTTCCCGCGAGCCAAACCGCGGCCACGACCAGCATTCGGACATCGGTTCGTCGGCGGTGCCCCCGTATCGGACATCATTGGCAGGTTCACCGCTATAGCCTTCGATGGACAACCGCAGACCGTGCTTGCGCGCCATTTCGCGCATCGCGACCGCATAATTTTCAACCAGTAAATCTCCTATCGTCTTCCGAAAATCCCACAAAAATCGCTGGGAAACTTCCAGGCTCTCCACCACTCGACCCGTGAGCACCGGCAAAAATTGCAACAAATCGTAACCGCGCAGGCGTTTGAAATCCGACCGCATCGTCGGTGTCCAATTCTGGACGCCGATTTCCCAGCTATCAATGTGCGTCGCCACAAGGGTCTTCCCCGAAAGCGGACCGATCGACTGGATGATCCGCCCCATCAATGCATCAAATTGTAACGAAGTCGCTTTGCGGCTCAGTTTATCGGTTTCCAAACCAAGCCCGCCCGAAGGCGCCGGATGATTCGCAATCCCCGTCGTCGTATGCCCAAATCGCAATATCGTCCAATCGCCCGGCGGCAAGTCACAACGAAGGAGACCTTGCTTGTCCATCTTTCCAGTCACATCCAAAACGTTGGATCTCAAAATCACCTGGTCCGCCGGCAGCGTGTCCCAATGTGTGCGAGTGGGAATATTATATTCCGCGCCTGACCCCCGAGATTTTCCGTCACTGAGACCAGGCAAATTCGGGATCCGGTAGCCCGGCCCGCTCTTTTCCGCTGCCGGCGTTGGAAACGCCAGCACCGCAATGTCGCGGTAATAGTCCATTCGGGTCTCCGGTTGCGGCAATTGAATATTCGCAGGACGCCCCCCCGCAATCGACACTGTGCTCGACACCACAACCTGCATCGAAAGTTCGGGAGTAATCCACGGACCGCCGCTTCCGCACCACCCCGCGTCGTTGGTCATATTCACCTCGATTCCCAGCCGGCTCGCCTCCTCACACGCGAACCGAAACAGATCATACCACTGCGCATCGCCGAACCGGGCGCCGTTAAAACTCGCCGGCGTCCCCTGGTCCACGTCCATTATCAAAACCCCGGCGATTCCCACCGCCTTCATGGCCTCCAAATCCGCCGTGATGCCTTCCCGGGTCACATTTACGTCCAGCCAGAACCAATAGACCCACGGGCCGCAATCAAACGGCGGAGCCTCGAATTGGTCCGCCACAGGATGTTCCCTTGAATGCATCGGCTCTCCGCTAGGTGATTTAGCCCCATGCCGAATCACGCATCCCGACTCCAGGACAAGCAGGCCGCCGGCGGTTAATCCAATTCGACTAAGAAAATCGCGTCGATTCATTTTAGTGTTTCATTTTCGGAGGCGTTCGCCATTGAACATAGGACTGTTTTCAATTGTATTAAACAGGAGATATCCGGCGCAATTTTCATAAATGAGTCACTCGTGCCGCCTCGCCCAGCTCTGGAGCATCTCGATTGCTTTTCCAAGTACCCCCGCCGAACCTCGAAAATTACCCGAACCTCTGGGCTGGTTATCGCGCGACCACCATTCGTGAAAATCGCCCGCGCGCACGACGCGTTCCACCATTGGCAGAAGATTCTGATATGCCTCAGCCGGATAATCGTATGCAATCAATTGCTGGATCATCCGCCCGCCAAACCAGCACCAATCGCCGCCATTCTGGTAAGTGTACGGCCTGGTAAGTTGCGGATTTTTGAAAAACCCGTCCGGATAGGGCGGATACATCGTTAACCCGATTGATGATGCGTTCGCCGCGCGAACGTTTGCATTCATTCGTTGCAATGCCGCAAGCACTTCCTCGCGCGTAAGCAACCCGGCTTCAATGGCGATTGCCGTGCCGCCGTGATAATAAATTTCGTTTTCCTCGAATTCTTTGGGAAATGGCGAGCCGTCCAGGTACACGTGCGGAATAAATTTCTGATTTTTGCGGTCCCACAGATATTTCCGGGCGTTATGCTCGAGTTTGTCACGAACGCGCTTCCAATGACGCGCGCCCGCGCCGTCCTCACCGATAAGCTGGAGGTAATCGTTTAAAGCAACCAGGAGCATCGCGCTGTCATAGATGGTCAACGCGCGGTGCGATTTGGCGTTGAGGACGACTCCTGGCGAATCCTCGGGTTGAACATCACCCCAATCGGCCCTTGTTCCACCCCATACTAATCCATGCGCATGATTAAATCGCTCCGTGAGCACATAGTTCAAGGCCCGGCCCAGGCGGTCCCGAACAGTGATGCCCGCCACCGATTCATCCAAAATAGATTTATCATTTGTGACGGTTACGTACTTAAAGATGGCTTGGACGAGGGACGATTCCTGGTCGGTCTCAACGTCGTTTTTGAAAGCCATCCATTCCGGCGCCAAAGGACTGAGACGGGCGCCGGTCGCTTGCTTCGGATCGAAACGGCGATAACCATCCACCATGTTGCCGTCATCGCCCTGGAATTTGAAAACATTCAGAAATGCGTCGCGGAAGCGCTCAGGCGGATTCACCCCCAGCGCCACTTCGATGAACGTGTTCGCATCGCGAATCCAAACCTGGTCATAGCCGCTGCCGGCGTTGAGTCCGCTCTTCAGGATGTCTTTCGCCAGGCTCGATGCCTGGGAAAGAGATTTATCGACGAGAATTTTCGCGGCCAACCCGGCGCTATCGCTCATGGCCTGGATGGAGGAAGCTCGATTGCCTTGTGCAAAGGCCTTCGGCGCCACCGCCAACGTGACCGCCGCCAAAGCGCCCGTCTTAATCGCCTCTCGTCGAGTCAACATAAATCGATCTTTGACGGCGCAATCTGATAAACTAAACTCGACATGGCAGCCCTCATTATCATGAACCGCCTGTAAGAATGCAACTTGTCAACTACGGATCCCGGGCACGGATCAGTTGCAATGATAGATAACGTTTCTGAAAAATAGCCTGGGCCGACACAATCGGAGTTGCGCATCGTTGAACGCATGATACACTGGCAGGTCTAAATTCCGGTTATTGATGAATAACGATCCCGCCAATGTCGCTTCCGCCCTGCGCTCTCTCGTAGTTTATATCGCTTGCGCGGTCGTCGCGATTGTTATCGGCGTCCTGATGTCAAATCCATTGACCTATTCGGCGCTGGGCTTCATGGGGTTCCTGGTTGCGATTTTTTTGATTCCCATCCTGATTAAATGGCACCGCCAGCTGATGCTTCTGAGCTGGTCCGCGCCAATTATGATGTTTTTTATTAAGGGTGACCCCAACCTGTTTCTGGTGATGATCACGCTGAGTCTTACCGCCACAATCGTCGAGCGGGCAATGGGACAAAAGCGATTTTTCAACGTGCCACAGATTACGTGGCCCCTGCTTTGCCTGATTGGAGTCGTCGCCATCACTGCCAAACTCACTGGCGGCCTGGGCTTGAGAGCATTCGGATCGGAAGTTTACGGCGGCAAGAAATACATCTTTTTGATCGTCGCAATCATGGGTTTCTTCGCCATTGCGTCCACGCCCATCCCGCCGCAAAAGGCCCGGAGGTATGTGATCTTCTATTTTTCAGGAATGCTATTATGTACGGTTCAGGATTTCTACACTATCGCCCCGCATTTTCTCCTGCCCGTTTTCTGGTTGATCCCCCCAAATGCGTATACCGTCGGCGACTTTCAATTCGGTGTTACCCGCCTGGCGGGCACGGCTGCCGCCGCGGCGGGCCTCCTAAACATTTTAGTCGCCCGTTACAGCCTGCGTGGCATTTTTATGTCGGGAAAACTGTGGCGGCCTGTCGTTTTCTGTATTTCATTCATCGTCATTTTCCTCGGCGGTTTTCGCTCCGCAATCATCGGGGTGACGACCACCCTGCTTATTCTTTTCTTTTTGGAAGGCTTGCACCGGACGAGACTGCTTCCGTTTCTCGTCATTTTTGCGCTGGCGGTGGGAGGCGCAATAATCCCCCTGGGTTCAAAATTGCCGTTCACGTTTCAACGGGTCCTTAGCGTTTTGCCTGACTCTGTCGTGCAGTTAAACCCGGAAGCGCGTGCCAACGCGGAAGATTCATGGGAATGGCGCGTGCGAATGTGGAAAGCAGTCGAACCGCAGGTTCCAAAACATCTGTTGCTGGGTAAGGGCTACGCTATTTCCCAGGAGGATTTTAATACGGAAATGGGAATGAACGCGGCGGTTAACTCTACCGACCCCGCACAACAGGCGCTTGCGCTGTCCAGTGATTACCACAATGGCCCATTGTCTATTATTTTGCCGCTCGGAATTTGGGGCATGATCGCTTTCGTCTGGTTCCTCGCCGGCAGCCTCTGGGTGATGTACCGCAACTATCGTTATTGCGATCCCGGCCTTAAATCCATCAATGCCTTTCTGTTTGCCACTTATCTCATGACCGTCATTTCGTTTTATGGAGGTTCTCTCGCAACAAATATGTGTTTATTCTCCGGCCTGATGGGCCTTACTGTCGCGATCAATCGTGGCGTTTGCCGGAAGCCGGCTGACGAGACTTCTAATATTCCTTATTCGATGCCTTTCAGGCGCCGCATCGTTCGAACCGTATCGTCAAATCAACTCCCGCTTCCGAATCGGTTTAAAACAAACGGTTAACGGAAAAAGGCGCGTCCTGAACAACGTTCCGGTTGGACCCGCCCGTCAAGTTCCTGCGCTCCCCTGGAATTTCAGCTTGAGGACGACCCCGCCGACAACGATGATTCCGAGGCATGAATGCCGGCCGATCCGATGCAGCCCTAAACGCCCCCGACGTCCAGGTCGATATCGAGCAAAGTCAATTGTTCAACCGGGATCTGGCGCCCGTGCCTCTGCAACAGCGGCGCTGGGGAATATTCAGCTTTGCGGCCCTGTGGATTTCCATGTCCGCCTGCATCCCGACGTATATGCTGGCATCCTCATTGATTGGCGGAGGGATGAACTGGTGGGAGGCGGTGCTGACAGTGTTTCTCGGAAACCTGGTCGTGCTGATGCCAATGCTCCTCAACGCCCACGCCGGCGCGCGCTACGGCATTCCATTTCCGGTTTATTGCCGGGCCTCGTTCGGCACGCGTGGCGCCAATGTGCCTGCCATCCTCAGGGCTCTTGTGGCTTGCGGCTGGTTTGGCATCCAGACGTGGATTGGCGGCGACGCCATTTATAAAATTGGCGTCACTCTGTTTGGATGGAATCCCGTCCCCGCGACAAACTGGTTGGGAATTACTTTCCCGCATTTTTTATGCTTTTTGTTTTTCTGGGGCATCAACATGTTTGTGGTTTGGCGTGGAATCGAAACGATTCGCTGGCTCTTAAATATCAAGGCGCCGCTGCTCATCGGCCTGGGCCTGATGCTGTTGGGATGGGCCTATGAGAAAGCCGGCGGATTCGGCCCCATCTTATCCCAACCTTCCGCCTTTGCGCCGGGCCAGCCCAAGGCAGGACAATTCTTCAGCTTCTTTTTTCCCGCGCTGACCGGCATGGTGGGATTTTGGGCGACGCTTTCGCTCAACATTCCCGATTTTTCGCGCTATGCCAAAACGCAGCGTGACCAGGTCATCGGGCAATCACTCGGCCTTCCGCTCACGATGGCGCTCTACTCCTTCATCGGCGTCGCCGTCACCTCGGCAACTGCGATTATTTTTGGCCGCACAATTTGGAATCCCGTCGACGTCCTCACGCGCTTTCAAAATCCCGCCGTATTGATCATTGCCATGCTCGCGCTATGCGTGGCAACGTTGGCGACTAATATCGCCGCAAATGTCGTGTCACCGGCAAATGACTTCGCGCATCTTGCCCCCCGGAAAATTTCCTTCCGGACCGGCGGCCTGATTACCGGGATTATTGGAGTGTTAATGATGCCCTGGAAACTGGTGGCCGACCCGACGGGCTATATTTTTACGTGGCTTATCGCTTATAGCGCCTTGCTTGGGCCGATCGGCGGAATCCTCATCGCGGATTATTTCATTTATCGCCGGACGAATCTCGATGTAACTGCTCTCTATCAGATCGACGGCGAGTATCGCTTTACGAACGGTTTCAGTATTGTGGCCATGGTTTCGTTCGTGGCAGGCGCGCTGCCCAGTTTGCCCGGATTCCTCGTGAATGTGAACGCATTGAGTGCGGCGCATATTCCGGTTCTGCTGCAGAAACCCTACAACTACGCCTGGTTCATCGGCTTCGCCGTCGCATTTGCTGTCTATTTGCTGCTGCGAAAAATCGCGCCCCGCAGATAATTTTATTCATTTTATGAAAAACATCCCGTTGCCCCCTTGCAACCATCAACCTGAAAAGTACGCCGGCCCGGGCGCCGCGGAAGTCCTTGCGCTTCGACGGCAATACCTGAACCCCGGAATTTTTCTCTACTACAAGAGCCCGATCATGCTGGTAGAGGGCTCGATGCAATACGTGTGGGACGATTCCGGCAAACGCTATTTGGATGCGATCGCCGGCATTGTCACCGTGAGCGTTGGCCATTGCCATCCGCAGGTGGTAGCCGCGGCAAATCAACAAAATGAACGCCTCCAGCATTCCACGACAATTTATCTGCACCCGAATGTCGCGCTTTACGCTCAAAAGCTCGCGTCGAAAATGCCCGGCGATTTGAAGGTCTGTTATTTTGTCAACTCCGGTTCCGAAGCAAATGATCTCGCGCTCCTCATGGCCCGCGCGGCCACGGGCAACTACGATGCGATTGCGCTGCGCAATGGGTATCATGGCGGCAACGCCTCAGGCATGGGCATGACCGCGCAAAGCACCTGGAAATATAATGTGCCGCACAGCTTCGGTGTCCATCATGCCATCGCCCCATATCCGTATCGCGGCCCGTTTGGTTATGACGACCCGGACGCCGGAAAAAAATACGCCAACGACGTTAAGGACATCATTGATACGGCCACACCGGGGAAAATTGCGGCGTTCATTGCTGAATCCATTCAAGGCGTCGGCGGTTTTGTGGAATTTCCAAAAAATTATTTAAAATACACTTACGAATTCGCGCGCTCCGCGGGCGGAGTGTGCATTGCGGACGAAGTGCAGACCGGCTTTGGCCGCACCGGCGGACATTATTGGGGATTCGAAACTCAGGAAGTCATTCCAGACATTGTCACAATGGCGAAGGGCATCGGGAACGGCTGTCCGCTTGCCGCTGTCGTCACAACGCCAAAAATCGCCCAGGCTCTTGTCGGCAAGGTCCACTTTAACACCTTTGGCGGAAATCCGGTCGTTAGCGCCATCGGAAAAGCCGTCCTCGAAGTAATCGAAAAAGAAAATCTCCAGGCCAACGCTCTCAATTTGGGGAATATCCTCCTGGCCGGATTGCAAAAGCTTAAAGATAAACACAAAATTATCGGCGACGTCCGGGGCCGGGGCCTCATGCTGGGCATCGAGTTGGTCAAGGATCGGGCCACAAAAGAGCCCGCCAGCGCCGAATGCGCGCAAGTGTTGGAAATCGCGAAAGAGCTCGGTTTACTGATTGGCAAAGGCGGCCTTTGGGGTCAAACGATTCGGTTCGCTCCTCCCATGTGCCTGAACCGGGCCGACGCAGAATTTGCCCTGGCCGTTTTAGACGAAGCCTTTACCCGGTTAATAGGATAGGGCCGTGGTGCCTGCCAGTGAAGGCAAGTCGTGCTACGACCGCCGTCCGCCTACCAAATTTCCTGATCTCCGTAGGCGCCGAGGTGACGAGGCTCTAACTATTCCCACCAGGCTTCAACGCAGAACATTCCTCCTGTGCGCACTTTACGGACTTCCGTGATGAAATTCCGGTGCGGAAATTCTGCTCGATTGGGGCTCGTTTCATTTTTTGTGTGTATAGGCGAGTAAACGGGAAACGGGCGCAAAAATTGGAAGGATCGAAGTGATAAAAGGCCCGTGTTTATTGGGGTTTTAAGAGGTTTCGAAATCTGGAGGGGGTGTAAACGGCGGGGGGTCTTCAAAATGGGCAATGTTGAGTGAGAAATGGGGGGTCCCGGACAGGAGCATCTGGCCACAGATGGACACAGACGGGCACCGATTTCTGGTAGGGGGCAGAACAACAAGGCAGTGCCCTGAGTGAGCATGAGTGCCACGAGCAAGGTGAGTGACGAAAGGGGCTCACCGGAGCGTCTTGTTTATTCCCGGGGAGC
>DASYZW010000168.1:0-4327 GCA_035945915.1 Verrucomicrobiia bacterium
AGGAGCAGGCCAAGCACGTTCAGATTGAATTGCCGGTGAAAATGGTCCTCGGTGATTTGTTCCAAAGGCAGGAACTCATAAACGCCGGCGTTGTTTACCAGGATATCCGTACGGCCGAAGGCCTTTTTTGTTTCCGCAAACAAATGATCGATGTCCGATTTCTTTGCAACATCCGCTTTGACCGCAATCGCCTTGCCGCCCGTGCGGCTGATTTCAGAGACGACCGCGTCGGCCGCGCTTTTGCTCGAAGCATAATTTACGACCACGGCCGCGCCTTCGGCCGCTAGATGTTTTGCGATGGACGCGCCGATTCCTTTGGACGCGCCGGTCACTACCGCTACTTTGCCTGCAAGTTTAGTGCTCATATGTGCTTAAGTTGATGATTTTATTTTTTGTCCCGGCGGCTCCTGTTTACCGGAGCGACCGTTGTCGTTCATTCCAGTGAGACGCGTCCCGGATTTTTTCCATGGCCAGGTCCGGAAATACCAATTGCGGATACAGGGTTTGCCAGGCCAGCGCCTCGGCTTCGTTCACGGCCAGCCGGATTAGTCGTTCCGGGACCGCCATCGTCTCCCGCGCCTCGTTAAGCATGCTCTCCCGGGCCTTCTGGATTTGGGCCAGGATCCTTTCATAACACGCCCGGCACGCCTTGCTGAAGGCGGTTCCGGACCCCGCATTTGCCGCTTCATATCCATTTGCTTTCATATGTCCTTTGCCTTTCTTTTTAATGTAACAATGACGATTACATATTCGCATAAAAAAAATCGGTGTCAAATATTTTTTCCGGCGCACGCGCAACGCGCTTTTACGATCTCAATGACGTCGGCCAGGGTGGTTTTTTCCAGGTCCCGTTCCATCGCCCGTTGAGCCGAATGAAACATTTCTTCGAGCATTTCACGCATGCATTGGCCCACCGGGCAGTCCGGATTTGGTTTTCTCGAGGGGTTGGCGAATGTTTCCGCCGCTTCCACAGCCCGATAAACTTGGGCCATATTGATACGCCGGGGCGCGCAATTCAGCCTTGATCCCGCGCCCGCTCCCTTGCATGTGTCCACCAATTTCGCCCGTTGCAGGGCCAGCAGCAGGCGCCGGACAATCACCGGGTTCGTATTAATGCTGCCCGCCAATAGTGCGGATGTCACCCGGTCGCCTTCCTTGTAGGCCAGGAGGGCGAGCACGTGAACAGCCATGGCAAATCGGCAACTGGTACGCATTGCCTTTACGTAACACGTATTATTACAATTGTCAACGGCGTTGGGCGGGCGAAACTATGCCGGTGCGAGCATTTAGGAATATCGCGGCGGCAAAGTGCGGAAATTTTAAACGGCACAGTACTCTCTTTGCGTATCTTTCTCTCGTTTCACTGTCCATCCTTCCATGTTCTTTTTCGCATTTCGGTTGGAGCTCGCAAGGGCATCTAGTGATTCGGCGGCGCGCTCGATTGGATGCGTCCAATCGTTCCTTTTCGGCTGGCGGAAAAGACGCATGCTCGGATACCAGGGGCTGTCATTGCGGTCGAGGAACCACCGCCAGTCCGGTGAATGTTGCAGAAATGTCCAGACCGGTCTGCCCAACGCGCCCGCCAAATGCGCTACGGCACTGTCCACGGTGATCACGACGTCCATTTCCTGGATAATGGAACCCGTGTCCAGAAAATCCTGGCAACTCACGCAAGCGACGTTTGGCAGCGTGACCAACAACGCGTGGTCCTGCGACGGAACCGAATGTTGCAGGCTATAAAATGTGACGCCGGCAACCTGGAGGAGAGGCGATAAAAGCTGGAGCGGAATTGAGCGGGCCGCATCCTGGGGATGGTTTGGGTTTCCCGCCCATGCGATTCCGACTTTCAGATTGTCAGTTGCCGCGCCTCGGTTCAACTCACGTTGAGGCGTTCGGAGATAAGGCATTTCACCCGGAATGTTGTCGCGCGTAATGCCCAAAACCCGGGGCAGGCTCATCATCGGAATGAAGTAATCAAATGGTTGATTCATCGAGCCGTAGGGCAGAACCACGTCCGCACAATCGGAATATTGGAATAGGCGTGCTAATTCCGGCCGGCATTCGAGAATGATTCGTCCCACTCGCTTGCGGACCAGGGCGGTGAAACGAACCATTTGGACAGCGTCGCCGAATCCTTGTTCGGCATGAATAAACAGAGTTTTGTCGGGAGCATTTGTCCCGTCCCACATGGGCTGCGCCAATTGGCGCGGAGAAATGGTGCGCCAGCGCCATTCGAACTCCTGGAAGCCTTCGGTCAATTTCCCCGCCGCGAGCAACGAAAGAGCGCGGCCATACCGCGCCAGGGCGTAGTCCGGCGCAATTTCAACCGCGCGATTATAAGCTTCAATCGATTCAGCCAGGCGGTTCAGTTCTTTGCGGCATTTTCCGAGATTGTTCCAGCTGTTATAGTCGCGCGGATCGATCTCCACGGCTCGTTCGAAGAGGCGGTGCGCCCTTTCGACCCGCTCCAGTTGGTAACAGGATTTGCCCAGGTTGTAATAGCTGTCTGCCGATTGCGGTTGAAGTTCAATCGCCCGTTCAAACGCGCCCACAGCGCGCACGTGGTCCTTCAATCCTTGCAGCGCGCACCCGAGCCCTTTGAATATCCGCGCGGAATCGGGCTGCTGTTGCGCAGCCAGGGACAGGTACCTGACGGCTTCGGTGTCGTGGTTTTTCTTGTGCAGAATCATCCCGAGCAAAAACAGTAACTGGCTGTCGCCGGGGCGAATTTTTTCGAGGACCCGGCAGAGCGCTTCCGCTTCAGTGGCGCGGCCCGCATTATGCAATTCAAAGGCAAGTTTCAGTGATTGGTCAAACGGGGCGCCTGGAGGTTCGGATTCAGTCAATGCCTTTGGTTTCGGCGGGTGGGACGCAATGTGAGGTCGGGGATCTTCTCCCTGCGACCAATTTTCAGGCACGAACCGGCATTCGGATCGCAATAATCCATAAACCGCGTGGTCCACGTGACGGTCTTGCAGCCGTTCCGCAGCTCGTATTATTCCTTCCAGCTTGAATCCCAGCCGTTCCGGAATCGCGCGACTGCGGATGTTTTCTTCGGCGCATTCGATCGTCACGCGATTCAGATGCCACGCCGCGAATGCGTGAATAATCAGCGCGCGGCAACAACGTGTCATAATGCCATGCCCCTGATGTGCGGCATCCAGCCAATAACTGAATGCCGTCCACTGGTTTTGCCAGTCCACGGTTAAATGATGGATCACTCCGCAAAGCTTGTCGTCGAATAAAATGGCGGCGCAAAATCCCCGGTTATTTGCGTTTTGCTGTTCCCACGCGGATATCATCCGGGCGGCATCGTCCCGTGAACGCACGCTATCCACCCAGGGATGCCATGAACCCAAATGGACTCGATTAAAATCGATAAGGCCGAACAGTAAGTCCGTGTCCTGACGGTGAATGAGCCGCATTTGAATACGGCCAGTGACATTCAAACAAAACATGCTTCCCAATCCTTCAATCCAATGTTTTATATCGGTATTCGCCGGAAAAACTTTAGATTTTTAAATCCCGCCAAATTCCGGCATTTTTAACGTCCAACGTCATTAAGCATGTCTCGTCCGCGTCTCATTGCCCTGATGCTCGCGCTTCTCACGCTGGCGGTTTACCTGCCCGCCGCGAGGCACGGATTTATTCTGTATGACGACGGCGACTACGTAACCGACAACCCGATGGTTCGTAACGGTTTGTCATATGCCGGGATCAAATGGGCCTTTACGACCTTTCACTCCGCCAATTGGCATCCGGTCACCTGGCTTTCGCATATGGCCGATTGCCAATGGTTCGGCCTTAATCCGGCCGGGCCGCATTGCGTGAATGTCTTCCTCCACGCCCTAAACACCGTACTTTTGTTCGCCCTGTTTCGGCAGTTGTGGCGTCGTCGATCCCGGGCGGGTGCGACCACTCCGAAGGATGACGATAACGATGAGGCGATCTGGCCGTCAGCATTCATTGCGGCGTTATTTGCCGTGCATCCCTTGCACGTGGAATCGGTCGCCTGGATCGCTGAACGCAAGGATGTCTTGAGCACATTCTTTGGCTTGCTCACGCTTTTGTGCTACGTCCGTTATGCGCATTTAACGTCTCATCCTAAAGGATCCGACAATAAAGGATCTGAAAATCCGCCTGCAACGGTCCAACAGCCAAAGTCATGCGTGGGTTACTATGGACTCGCCTTGTTTTTCTTTGCCCTGGGTCTCATGTCCAAACCGATGCTCGTGACCTGGCCATTTGTCATGTTGCTCCTGGACTACTGGCCGCTTCAACGTTTCAACCATTCAACGTTTTTCTTTCGCCCAACCGATGCAACTGC
>DASYZW010000169.1:0-2467 GCA_035945915.1 Verrucomicrobiia bacterium
CGTTTGATAATAGCTTCAAGGCCGGGACCGGCGCGGATAATACCATCTGGTGCCTCACGCCTCTGCCAGACGGGAAAATTTTAATCGGAGGCGTCTTCAAGAGCTATAACGGCGTTGCAGACTCCAGAATTGTTCGGCTGGAGCCTGATGGCGAGCTCGACCAGAGTTTCGTGCCGCAAGTCGCCGGTAATGTTTCCACCATTGCGCCGCTGGACGACGGCAAGATCATTATCGGCGGGCTCGGCTTGATCGCGGGTCACCCGGGCCGAAAGCTCGTCCGTTTAAATGCCGATGGCAGTTTCGACGATTCGTTTGGCGGGGAAACCTACAACCGTGCTGTCGTAACTGTGGCCGTCCAGGCTGATGGCAAAGTGCTCGCTGGCGGTCGCTTTACAATAGTCGCGAGCAAACGCCATTCGGGCTTAGTTCGCCTGACCGCTGATGGCAAGCTCGATGATTCATTCGATATCGGCAGCGGCGCACCCGCCGCGGTCCTGGGCATTGCCGTTCAACCCGACCGAAAAATCCTGGTGGCCGGCGAATTTAGGAAATCAAAGCTCATGCTAGTTTAATCATAGTAAAAATGGGTATTTTTTGTTAAATCTGACACCTCATTTGATACTGCTTTCGGAATTTAGTTTCCTGAACTTATTATCCATCAAGTTTTGCATCTGCGGTTTCGGCCCTTTTTGGCATATATCTGATACCGTGTTTTGATACCGCTGGAGCGTAGGAAACCGAAAGCTTGAATAACGCCGATGATATTCTATTTTCGTTTTGCCGTTTTTGCTTCCGTAGCTCAAATGGATAGAGCTGCCGCCTCCTAAGCGGCCGATCCCGGTTCAATTCCGGGCGGGAGCACCATTGGTGAGTGCTATTTTTAAGTTCGTGAGTAGTGGATAAGAAAATCGAAGGGTTGGACGCCTCATGATTCCCGCAGTCGCGACAACTGCGGCGGCGACTTGCCTTGTGGAGCATAAAATGTGATTGCGTAGCCGCAAACGAACTGTCGAAAATTTTTCTAACACCCGGCGCATCTGCCAGTCGATTTATCCGCTTTGATGGTTTGATTTGGATTCATTTACACATTTTAGCTTCTACTGAACGATGTTTGGCATCGTCTGATTATCTTTTTTAACCCCAAAAAATCAAAATTGTATCAAATGCCAGCCGTGTGTTCGTGTCGAATTATTTATGGGATTCATCTTTCCGAATCTCAGACTCTGCCTGCAGCCAGTCTTGAACAGCATGGCCTTCGCGTTGACCTTGCTGTTCATAAAGTTCATGAGCGCGTGCGGCAATCAGTAACTTCAAATCAGACTGTGTCTTGGCTTTAGTTGTAAACTTAGCCGCGGTTTTTTTGACTGGATCAAAAATCCGATAGGCCAACAATTTGACGCGGTCACTCACGAGGAACCATACCAGCGCGTAAGCCCAGACGAATCCAGCCCAACCCCAACCCAAAGGCGGCATCAGGAATCCATAGACCGCGATGAACGTCGCGATGATTTGCGTGCCGAGCACGGCAATCAACAAAATCTTCGCCGGACGGATAGACCAGAAGGGACCGCGCGTGCGCGTCAAAAATATGGTCAGATGGCCGGCTACGGACAGCATCAGATACATCATCGGTTGGAGATGCGGACGATCCAGGTGAAACACGCGGTCGCCCAAATAGAACAGACCAAACGAAGCAATCGGCCCGACGATGCCGAGCACCGAGGCAATGCCCAGCACCAGCCGCATGTTCCAGGCTTCCGGCTCGTCCTTGTAATGAACATTGTCATAGGCAATGGACAGGATGGCGCCGTCATTGAGCAACGCCAGCATCACGATCATCACCGCCGTCAGCGGATAAAAATTGAAAATCAAAATCGCCGCCGTCATGAACAACAGCACGCGCAGCGTTTCGGCGATGCGGTAAATCGCGTAACTGTTCATCCGCTGGAAAATTCTCCGGCTCTCCTTGATCGCATCAATAATCACCGACAGGCCGGGCGTCATCAGCACGATGGAGGCCGCCGCGCGCGCTGCGTCCGTTGCACCCGAAACGGCGATGCCGCAATCGGCTTTCTTCAGCGCCGGCGCATCATTCACCCCGTCTCCGGTCATGCCGACAATGTGGCCGCGCTTCTGCAAAACATCAACGATGTGAAATTTATGCTCTGGAAAAACCTGAGCGAAACCGTCTGCCTTTTCGATGGATTCTGCGACTGCCGCGCTCTCCTGTTTTTTCGAATCGCCGAGGCTGCTGGCGTCCAAAATATTCGCGCCCATGTCTAACTTCTTTGCGGTTTCCTGCGCGATGGCAAGCGCATCGCCTGTCACCATCTTGACCTTCACGCCCATCGCCAGCGCGGTCGCGATGGTGGTTTTGGCATCTTCGCGCGGTGGGTCAAATAAAGGCAGCACGCCAACGAATTGCCATTGTCCATCGCCTTCCGCCCGCGCCACGCCCAGCGCCCGA
>DASYZW010000170.1:0-4401 GCA_035945915.1 Verrucomicrobiia bacterium
GCTGATGTTGAATAACAAGGATCGTCCCGGAATCGTCGGCCATCTGGGCACCCTGTTGGCTAAATACAAAGTCAATATCGCCAACATGAGCCTGTCCCGTGATACCGCGGGAGGGTTGGCCTTGACGGTTTTGAACCTGGACAGCGCGCCGCCGGCCGAAGTTTTGGCTGAACTCGAGAAAGACCCTGATATTAGCAACGTCAAGATCGTCAAATTATAAATCCATTATTGAACCTATCGTGAGGGAAACGCTCTAAATAAGACATCAAATGAAATTAAAATCAGTAATTCTTGCCGTAACCACGGCATCCCTGGCGGCTGGAGCTGCCATCTTCGCCATTTCGACACGCGCGGCCGCGCCGGATACAACTGTGGCCGGCGGAACGAATGCCGCCGGGTCGCTTTTTGACGACCCGGTTCTCGCCAGCGGCACAGGCGTGCAGGTTAAACGCAGCGAACTGGACGAAGTGGTCACGAGCCTCAAGGCCGCCGCCGCCGCGCAGGGTGAAACGATTCCACCGGAACGGCTGGTCTTGCTCGAGGCCCAGGCGCTGGAACAGATGATCGATGTGCAATTGCTCGTCGACCAGGCAAATCCCGCGGATAAGGCAGCCGGCGAAAAAAAGGCGGACACGGCAATGGCGACCTTGCTCAAGAGAGCCGGTTCGCAGGACATGCTCAACATGCAATTGACCGCGGCCGGAACAACCGCCGCGCAATTGCATAAGAAGGTTGCGGATGAAGCGACGGCGATGTCCGCGCTTCAGCGCGGCCTGGGCGTGAGCGTCACCGATGCCGAAGTCCAGAAATTTTATGATGATCATCCCCAGGAATTCGAAGAGCCGGAAATGGTCCACGTTCGGCACATTCTTTTCATGACCATTGACCCGCAAACGCGCGAGCCCCTGGCAGACAACGTCGTGGCTGCAAAATTAAAATTGGCCAATGACGTCCTGGCAAAAGCCCGTGCCGGCGCGGATTTTGCAAAACTGGCCGAGCAGTATTCGGATGACACCACAACCAAAGAAAACGGCGGCGACCTGCCTCCCTTTGCGCGGGCGACCGCGGACCCGCGTCACGCAATGGTGCCGGAGTTTGAGGCGGCGGCGTTCTCCTTGACAACCAATCAAATTAGCGACCTTGTCAAAACGGTCTACGGTTACCACATCATTCAATTGATTAATAAAATTCCGGCGAAAAAACTCTCACTCACGGATCGGATTCCGTCAACAGATACCACAGTTGCCGAGGGCGTTAAGGACGGATTGACCCAGGAAAAAACGCAAAAGGCCGCCCCGCCATATTTGGCTGGATTGAAAAAGGCCGCTGACGTCAAAATTCTCGATCCGGATCTCAATTCAGCGGTTGAGTCGTTGTCCAATACGAATGCCGCTGCGGCTGCCCCGGCCCCGGCCAACTAAGCAGCCGGAAAAAGGAACACTTGCCAAATGGCGAGTGTGGCGCGATTCTGTTTCGCTATGAAAACACTCGTAACGGTGATATTGATTCTGGCCTGTGTCGGTCTGGTCGTTGCCCTTGTTGTTACTCAAAAGAATATTGATGAACAGAAAAGGCAAAAGGACGCGACGATAGCGGAGTTTTCAAACGACCTGGTCCAGGCCAACGATGAATTGACGGATCTGCGGCAGGTTAATTTGTCGTTGACGAATGATCTCAACGCGAGCCGGCAACAGCTCGTGCTCCTGAGCAACCAGGTCCTGAGCATTTCGGATTCGCTGTCGAACAGCGACACTCAGTTGAAAGCGGCAGAAGACCAAATCTCGACGCTCCAGGCGCAAAACCAGTCGCTCGATGACCAGGCCGCTGCGTTGACGAATACCATTATGAGCTTAAACGCCAAGATTTTGGCCGCCCAAACGCAACTGGCTGACTCTGAAAAGAACAGCGGATTTTTACAAAGCGAGGTGTCGACCGAGCGGGCCAATTATGCCGCGTTGCAGGCCAAATTTAACGATCTAAAAGCGGTGCGCGACCAGGCTAAGAAGTTACATAATGAGCTGGTAGTGGCCCGGCGGTTGCAATGGATCCGTGAAGGAACGCAGCCGGGCAATAACATGAAAGGCGCCACGGCGCTGATGGCGCGTTCCTGGCCAACCAATACTCTTGCCCCGGCGTCGCATTACAACCTGTCAGTGGAGGTCGATTCCAGCGGCGGCGTCCATATCGTCAACGATACGAACGCCGCAACCTCAAACGCTCCACAATAACCGGACGTCGTTCGAGGGCATCATTCTCTATGCCTACCTACGAATATCATTGCGAGAAGTGCGGACACGATTTCGAGGCGTTCCAATCCATCTCAGCAAAACCGCTTAAAACCTGTCCGCAGGAATCATGCGCCCGCAAAAAGTGGGGCCGCGGCCGGGTAACAAAAAAAATCAGCGGCGGCTCTGGACTGCTTTTCAAGGGCAGTGGATTTTATATCACGGATTACCGAAGCGAAAAATACAAGGACGCCGCAAAGAAAGAATCCGCCCCGGCTTCGGGAACGAAAGCGGCGCCTGAGGCCAAACCAGCTAAAACGGAGAGCAAGCCCGCCCCGGCCGCGAAATAGGAAATGTCGAGCCGGCGAGGCCTCTGCGGTCCAGCTACCGGCATATTTTCAGCGTTTCCAGAACCGCGCGGATGCGCGGGACTTCGTGGGTGCGAAACAAGTCTGTTTTTCCCAATGCGGCCAGAACGGCAAAGAAGGGTTCAGCGCAACGGACTTCGTCCTTGAAGAATTCGAAAGCATGTGGAAGCGCGTGGCATACCGGAAAGCCAAGTGTGCGCAAGCGAAAGGTGTTTAAAAACACGGTCATTTGATGACCGACCCGCAGGCCGCTGTCCTGGAGATTGCGGTAATAAAAACCAAGACCCGGATCCAGAAACAACTTCTCCAGGCCGCTTCCCGCCGCAATTTCAATCTGGCGCTCAAAATATTCCCGCATCGGCCCAATCGGATCGGCGCCAAAATCAAAATTCCCTACTTCGCGGACGTTTTTGCCCTGGACGTAACAAATGATGACGGCCGCATCGTGCGCGGCAGCCATTTTATAAATTTCTTTCGCGCCCGCGTTGCCGGTCAAATTCAAAATAGTTGCGCCCGCCGCGAGACTGGCCCGCGCCACGGCGGGAGAATAGGTCTCCACTGAGACGAGGATATTTTCGGCGTTAAGTGCCTTTATCACCGGAATCAGTCTTGATTTCTGCCGGCTTTCGCTGGCGCGCGCGGCGTTTGCCAGCGTCGATTCAGCCCCGATGTCCACGATGACCGCGCCCTGCGCGCGCAATACTTTGCCCCGTTCGATTGCGGCCTCGGCGGTCAGGCAAACGCTTTCGCGGTACCATGAATCGGCGGATAAATTGACGACGCCCATGATCTCCGGTTGCGAATTAAATTTAAATTGCGTGCCGCCAATGGAGAATTCCTTCACCCGGGCCGAGGCCGCCGCGCGATTATTTTCAAATAATTCGGACAGTTGTTCGAGATTCAGCACAGGGCAATTAAAATGGAAAAAAGCATGAGGAAAAAGGTGTTTCTTACTTGGAACAAACAAATACGCCTTCTTCCCCGGATTTCGTAATCCATTGTTGGTGCGCTTTAAGTCCGTGTGAGGCCAAAAGGTCCAGCATCCGATCCGGCCGATACCGATAGGAAAAGAAAAGGCGGATCAGTTCGCCGGCTTTAAACCCAAACGCTTCGTTGTCAATTGTGATTTGACAGGCCCGTTTGAACCGGAAACGGGCGCGAATCCGTTTCAGATCGTGCCGGGTATTTTCAATGTCGAACAACAAGGCGCCGTCGTTTTTCGCAATTCCAAGGTCAATCAAAAATGTCAAAAGCCAATCGCGCGTCTGGTCGTTGTTATATTGTGGCAGAATTCGCCCCGTTCCAATGGCGTAGTCGTCCCCTGGCGCGAGATTGGCGCTAAAGAGCAAAACGTCTTTGCGCCGGATAAGAGACGCAAGCTTCGGTAAGATTTCGTCCGGCTCAAAGTTTGGAATCATTCCAAAAAAAGTGATGATGCGGCGCAGTTTCTGATTTCGGGACAAATGGATCGCCCCCCGCAAATCGTTTGCGGTCTGCAGATCGCAGACTAAAGGGTAAATCCGGTTGTCCGGTAAAACTGAAAGCGCGGTTCGCCGCGCCGTCAAAACCATCGCCGGCGCGACATCGCAGGGAGTATAAAAAACCTTATTTCCACCACGTTCCAGTCGTGCAATGAGCCGGCTGTCCTTTTGCCCGCCACCGCAGCCAAGTCCGATGACGTGCAGTTTTTCAGCCTGTATCGTTCTGGCAACCGCATTGAAGCTTTGCTCATAGATGGCGCCGCAATTGTCGTCGGTCCGGGACGGCGAGTATCGTTGGTGCAAAGCGAGCCATTGTTGCGTTTGTTT
>DASYZW010000171.1:0-5243 GCA_035945915.1 Verrucomicrobiia bacterium
GACCAGGTCGAGGTCAAAATTCAAAAGAAAAGTTCCGTGAAAGAGCAAATAGCCTTTGTGCCGCCGCTGTGAATTGCCTGAAAATTTTCGAAAGACACCGGATGGCCCGGACGCCGCCGCCAGGTCGGTGCAGCCCTGGACTCTGACCGATAGCGACTCGCCAACAATGGACTGAATCGCTTCCCGGGTTCGGTCCATGATGTATTTATTGGCCCTGGAGATCTCGGAAAGCGGGGAGTTTTCAACCATTTCGAGGATGAGCGCGTAACTGAGGCAGCCGGGGCCCTGCAGGACGGCGCCGCCGCCGGAACAACGCCGGAACACGGGGATCCTTTCGGCGTCGCAATGGGCCAGGTTCACTTCCGCCAGGATTTTATTCGCATAACCCACTACAACAAAGGTTTGGGCCGATTCCCAGAATCGCAAAATGCCTCCGCCGCCGTTTTGTTCACGCCAATCCAGCAGCGCTTCATCGCTGGCAAGATTTTCCGCCGGATCCGGGTAACTTAAATCAAGAAATTCCATGCAAAACTTCAGCTTTTTATAGTTTCAAGGCATTAAACGTTTAACATTTCACTGGCGTGCAATGGCAAAATGGGGTTATAATTCTTTCGCGTTTTCAGGCACATTGTGGAAAATTGAATCAAAGTGAACGTCGAGACAAAAGAAATTTACGGTTCGCGTCCTTCCGGCGGGTCCTATACCAATGGCAACGGCGATAAATGGGACGAATCATTG
This sequence comes from Verrucomicrobiia bacterium, assembly GCA_035945915.1. Classification (GTDB taxonomy): domain Bacteria; phylum Verrucomicrobiota; class Verrucomicrobiia; order Limisphaerales; family UBA11358; genus UBA11358. The sequence goes on from DASYZW010000171.1 coordinate 739, forward strand.
AAGTCGGTATTCGAGCTGGCCCTTGAGAATCAGGGGCCTGAACGGACGGCAAAATTGCTGGAAAAGCTGGCCAGCCAATTGCGCGGCGCACCGCGCCCGACTGCGGGGGCCACCACCCCATACGTCAACACCATCCCTCCGGACGAGCAGCCGAAATATCCCGGCGATCGCGAGATCGAGCGGCGAATCAAAAGCCTCATGCGGTGGAACGCGATGGCGATGGTCGTAAAGGCCAATTCCACCACGAACGTGGGCGGACATATCTCCACGTATGCGTCATCGGCGACGCTGTACGAAGTGGGATACAATCACTTCTTTCGGGGCGCCACTGAAAATTTCTCCGGGGACCTGGTTTTCTTCCAGGGCCATGCATCACCGGGCATGTATGCGCGCGCATTTTTGGAAGGTCGTTTGGATGAGCGGCATTTGCAGAATTTCCGGCAGGAGCTTGCGCCGGGCGGAGGGTTGTCGTCATATCCGCATCCCTATTTGATGCCTGCTTTTTGGCAATTTCCGACCGTTTCGATGGGGCTGGGTCCGATCATTTCGCTATACCAGGCGCGGTTCAACCGTTATATGCGGGCGCGCGGCCTGGCGCAATGGCAGGAAGAACCCAAAGTTTGGGCGTTCCTTGGCGACGGCGAATCTGACGAACCGGAGACTCTCGGCGCCATTACGCTCGGCGCGCGCGAAAACCTGGACAACCTGATTTGGGTCATCAACTGCAACTTGCAGCGCCTGGACGGTCCGGTTCGCGGCAATGGGAAGATCATCCAGGAACTGGAAGGACTTTTCCGCGGCGCCGGTTGGAATGTTATCAAAGTGATCTGGGGCAGTAATTGGGACGAACTGTTCGCTCGCGACAAATCCGGATTATTGCTGAAGCGCATGGAAGAATGCGTTGACGGCGATTTCCAGAAGTATTCTGTCGAGCCCGGCAGTTATACGCGCAAACATTTCTTCGGCAAGTACCCCGAATTGCTTGCGCTGGTCAATCATTTGACCGACGAGCAAATTCACAAATTGCTCCGTGGCGGCCATGATCCGCTCAAGGTATATACGGCCTATAAAGCGGCCGTAACGCACAAGGGCCAGCCGACCGTTATTCTCGCAAAGACGGTAAAAGGCTACGGCCTGGGCGAAGCCGGTGAAGGACGAAATATCACGCACCAGCAGAAAAAACTGAACGAGAAAGAGCTGCGCGAGTTTCGCCGCCGGTTTGAAATTCCCATCACTGACGATATCATTGCCGAAACGCCGTTTTATCGGCCGGCGCCGGAAAGCGCGGAGATGAAATACATGTTGGAACGGCGCAAGGCGCTTGGCGGATTTTTGCCGGCGCGCATCGTCAAGCCGGCGACGTTAAAGGTCCCGCCGCTGGAGGAGTTTTCGCGATTGCTCAAGGGCGATAATTCGGGGGAAGTCTCAACGACCAAGGCTTTCACGCTGCTGTTGGGCGCGCTCGTTCGCAACCGGGAAATCGGGAAGCACGTTGTGCCAATCATCCCTGACGAGGCGCGGACATTTGGTTTGGACGGTCTGTTTAAGGAAATCGGGATTTATTCGTCCAAAGGGCAGCTTTATGAGCCGGTCGACAAGGCGTCTTTGCTGTACTATCACGAGGCGAAAGACGGACAAATTCTTGAGGAAGGCATTACCGAATCCGGTTCCATGTCCTCTTTCATCTCGGCAGGCACCAGTTACGCATCCCTGGGCGTGCCGATGATTCCGTTCTATATTTATTATTCCATGTTCGGACCGCAGCGGGTGGGTGACTTATTCTGGCTGGCCGGAGATATTCGGGCCAAAGGATTCCTGCTTGGGGCAACCGCGGGACGGACGACGTTGAACGGCGAAGGTTTGCAGCATCAGGACGGCCACAGTCTGCTGCATGCCGGGACGATTGCCACCTGCCTGCCTTATGACCCGGCGTTTGGTTATGAACTGGCGGTCATCATCGTTGACGGTATGCGCCGGATGTTCGTCGAAAACGAGGATATTTTCTATTACATCTCCCTGTACAACGAAAACCATGCCATGCCGGCCATGCCTGAAGGCTGCGGCGAAGGCATTCTAAAGGGACTCTATAAATTCAAAACCGGCCCGGAAGGTAAGAAGATTAAAGCGCATATTTTCGGCAGCGGACCGATCATCAACTCAGCTTTGCGCGCCCAGGAAATCCTGGCCGAACGTTATGACGTTTCCGCTGATGTTTGGAGCGCCACCAGTTATAAATTGCTGCGCAACGAAGCCATCCGCTGCCAGCGCTGGAATATGCTTCATCCCACCGGGGCGCCGAAAAAATCTTACGTTGAGGAGTTGCTGGCAAAAGAGCAGGGGGCATTCGTGGCGGTTTCGGACAATGTCCGCACCGTGCCGGAACAAATTGCGCCGTGGGTCCCGGGCGGATTATTTACGCTGGGCACCGACGGCTTTGGCCGAAGCGACACACGCGCGCGTCTGCGTCGGTTTTTCGAAGTAGACGCCGAGAGCACGGTCATTGGAACGCTGTTCGCCCTGGCTGAAAAAGGCCAGGTAAGCCGTGACGTTGTGGCAAAGGCGATCAAAGATCTCGGCGTAGACCCTGAAAAAATCCAGCCGGAGCTGGCCTAGCAGGACACCGTTCCCATCGTTTGCGAAGCTGCGAAAGCGGGAAGCTCTGCCTGACGCCAGTTGGCCTTATCCATGCCTGACTTTTCCGCTCGAGGTCATGGTCACTTCAGTCACAAATTCAACCGTGACCGGCACCTTTTGGCTCGATAGACGCTTCCGGCAATAGGTGAGAATCTCATCGCTCGTTACAGGGGGCGTCGTCCCATTGCGAAGCTGGGCTTCGGCATAGACTGCTTCGCCCCATTGCGGATGTTGCCGGCCGAACACGCGTGAGCGGAGGATGGCGGGATGTGAATCGAGGACCGCCGCCACTTCCTCCGGGAAAACCTTGTGCCCGGCCACGTGAATGACGGATGAAGTGCGCCCGTCCAGCACAATCAGTCCAGTGCTGTCCCGATGCGCCAAATCGCCCGTTAAAAACCACCCATCGCGCATGATTTCGGCACGCGACCGTGGCGGATTTAAATAGCCGGAAAACATCCCCGGCCCGCGCAAGGCCAATTGTCCCGTCTCACCCGCCGCAACCGGCTCCATTCCGTCATGCACAATCGCCGCCTCAAACGCCGCGACGGGCCGGCCAATTGCCTCCGGATGCTCCGCAGCTTCGTCAATATTCATTATCGGCAGGCCCACTTCGATGATGCCATAACCCTGGCATACGGGAATTTTGTAACGCGCATGAAAATCGCGGGCTGCCTGCGGGTTTAACCGGCTTGAAACCGACATGATCCGTTTTAATGACGGCGGCAGAGTGCGTCCCTGCGGCGCGCTGTTTAAAAGCCGGATGTGCATGGGAGTGACATAGAGAAATGTCGCGCGATGCTGCGCGGCGGAATCGAGGATGCTTTCGGCCAGGTAATCCCCGCTCACCAGGACGGTTGCCCCGGCTTCGAGATAGAGAATAATTGAGACGTAAAAATGATACGCCATGGGCAGCACCCAAAGAATCGTATCGTCGTGCGTTAACTTGAGCCCTGAATTTGCGGCGGCGGTGCGTTCCAGGATGTCCCGATGCGTCAGCGCCACACCCTTGGCCGCGCCCGTTGTGCCGGAGGTAAAGCGGACGAACGCCGCGTCGGCGATTTGCGGCGCGATGGGCGCCTGTGAATTGTCCAGGCGCGTAAAGCGCAGGGCGTTGCCACCCGGGTTTTCGAGCGCGACGGTCTTGCCCGATTGGACCGTGCCGCTGCCATCGTCGATGATGACGCACAGCGGCGCCTTGGCCAGCATCTCGGACAATTCATCCGGTTTTATTTGATGATGAATGGGCATTACAACCGCCCCGCAGCCCAGGGCCGCGAGCCCGCCGATGACAAATGCCCGGCCGTTTCGCGCCCGAATGCCTACGCCCTGTCCAGGCTTTACCCCCAAACGATCAAGCTGCAGTCGCAACGCTTCAACTTCCCGCCAAAGCGATCGGTAATCCATCGCGCCGCCGGCATCAATTATGGCCGTGCGATCCGCCCATTGCATTGCGGAACGGGCCAGTGTTTCAAATACATTCATTTTTTCAAAAATTCATCACGGTAGCAAAGACGCTACGCCGCAGCCTCGCCGCCCGCACGGGACGGCCGGTCCGGGCTAAATTGTTTTACTGGTTTTGCAAAACACATCCAGATTCGTGCATTCATTTTGAATTAAGATTTTCCCACGCGCAACGCTGTTCGCGTGTCGAACGAAGCTTGGCAGGACGTACGGCCGTCGCGCGAAGCGGGACTGCAAGCGCAAAGTTATCCGCAATCCGAATCGATATTCCGGTAGTGGACAAGCAGGGCGTTTGGAATTAAGTTTCGTTAGCCGCCATGGAGTGGGAAAAAATGTGAAAAGGAGGATAGTGAAGCGCTGCTACTGTGTATTTTATGAAGATTTTTCCAATTGATTACCTCAAACCA
>DASYZW010000172.1:0-3642 GCA_035945915.1 Verrucomicrobiia bacterium
GCCGGAGCAGTTGCTCATCCGCTTCTATGCTGATCGGGTCCATTTTTGCTTCAACCCGGATTTTCTTTTCCTCGATGTCGTAATTAAGGGCGCGGACGACCTCGGCAACCACGGCATTGAGCGCCACCCTGACCCGGCGCACTTCACGCGGACGGGAATAGTTAATGAACTCATTCAATTGCGCGGTGACTTTATCGGTTTCATCCACAATCGCGCGGGATTTCTCCTTGAGGTCCGGCGGCGCGTCCGATTTTGTAATCATCTGCGCCATGCCGCGAATGATATTCAGTGGATTGCGGGTTTCGTGGGCAAGGCCGGCCGCGGCGAGATTCATCTCGCGCAAATGGGAATTCAATTCGCTGGCCCGCACCAGCCGGATTTGGAGCTCTGAAGTCTTGGAGATGTTGCGCCAGGCCAGGCCCACGCCCGCGGCTGAAATGCCCGCGAAAAAGACGATGATCGCGCGCATCCACAGGTCGTCGAGTGAAACCGCCTCGAGATTTTCCGTGGACATCGTCAGGACCAGGCCGTGCAGTTCGCGTCTTGCGATGAGCGCCTTGAAGTCCGCTTCGCTCATGAAGCGCAACCACGGAGGCCTGCGCATGTCACGACGGTCAATGTAAACAAATCGATGCGGACCGTTTGTGTTTCCTTCATCCGGCGGCGGGGGCGGCATGAACCCGGCCTCCCCGTTGGTCGGCGGCGGATTGGAAGAATTGAAAAAAAAGACCTCGTTCGTGCGGAATTCGTGGCGCTCGAAGCGTTCGCCGCGCGGGTTCGAATTTGGAAAGGCCCCGGGCGGCGGCAAAACTACCGTGGCGTTGGAGGCATTTTCAGAGCCAATGGTTGCGCTCCAAAGCGGATTCACGAAAGTGACATACTCACGGTTCCATAATTCGCCTTCGGACAAAGCGGCCTTTGGAATCAGATTGGTATTCCCGGCGGTGACGACAGGATCGCCGTTGGTATTCAGCAATGCGATGGACAGGACACCCGAGGAATTGACGAGTTCATTCGTGCGCGTCAACTCATTGAGATAAGGCCCCAACCGGTCCTGAACAACCGCCCCGCGAAACCGCGAGGCTTGAATGACGGCGCTGAGCGTGTTGGCAATCTCGGTGGATCGATTCCGCAAATCCGTCCGGGCGGCAGCCTTCACGCGGACATGTTCTTCCGCCTGCCAGCCGACGACGAGCAGCCAGAATCCGAGAAGGAGTCCGTAGACCAGTGTGGCTCGGCGTTTAAGTTCCATGCGGGTGATTCAACTGCAGGCCATCCTAACTCAGTGCCAGTGTTTCGTCCCCTGTTTTTCCGGGATGTTTTCCAGGAATTTATCCAGTTGCTGCTCAGAAACAGAATTGGTGATGAATCCGCTGGTCAGGTTGGCGGCGTTCACATTGGCGGCCAATTCCATCGGGGCGCGCACCACATGGGGCGTCATGAAAATCATCAGTTCGTTTTTGTCATCGGAATTGGCTTTGTAGCGGAAGAGCGCGCCGAGGATCGGTATATCGCCCAACAGAGGAATTTTCGTCGCCGAAGATTCTTTGTCATTTTCCATGAGACCGCCGACGACGACCGTTTGACCGTCCGGCGTGACAACAACGGTATCCGCGGAGCGCGTATCAATGACCGGGGCGTTGACGCCCCCGCCGATGGGTTCGGTTTCCGTGGGATCCACTTGCGAATCCTGGGGCGTCACGATCATCTCGACTAAATTATCGGGAGAGATAAAGGGAGTGACATTCACCTGGAGACCGACCGGCGTATAGGTGACGTTATTAATAGGGACGGTATTTGCGCCGACGGTAGTGTAACTGATGCCGGTGACCAGAGGCACCTGCTGGCCCACCAGAATTGTTGCCGGTTGACCGTCACGCGCCAGGATGGATGGGCGTGAAAGTATCTGCGCTTTTCCAGCGGTGGCGATGGCCTGCAACGTTGCGGTAAAGTCATTGCCCAAAACAGAATAGACTCCGGCATTTCCGGTGGCGCCGGGAAGCGTCTGCGGCAGGCCGAAGTTATTGTTCACATTGAAGGTTTGGCGAACTGTTGAAATAATGGGAATATTATTGGTTCCACTGAAGCCATTTGTTACAAATCCCGTTATCTGAGAAAACCAGCTTTCGGTCGGCGTATACGAGCCCTGCACACCCAGCGCTTCGGCGTTGTTTAATTGCACTTCCAGGAAGACGACCTTGATAAGCACCTGCGGTTTGGGCCGGTCCATGTTTGCAATGATATTGCTGATTTGCATGCTCGTCTCGCGATCGGCAATGACCATGATATTGTGCGTATCCGGATCCACTTCGACGGTGGCGTTGCCCACGGTGCCGTTATTGTTATATTCGGTGGATGAACTCGCTGTGCTGTTGCCAAAACCGCCGCGGTTGAAACCGCCAAAGCCGCCAAAGCCGCCGCCAAAGCCACCACCACCACCGCCGCCAATCCGTTGTTGGCCGCAAAGTTGCGTGGCGGCGAACGCCATCAAGGCGAGAAAGCCACAGAACGCGATCCGCCGAACGTTCGTAATCGCCAGGTTCGCCGCGAATGTTCCGGGCGCTTTAAGTTTTGTTTTCATAATTTTGATTCGTTGATGGTAAAGATTTTAAGGAGCCAGACCGCCGCCACCACCGCCGCCCCCGCCGCGTCCGACACCCGTGCCAGTGCCGGAACTGATGGTGGAGGATGTCGTGCTAACCGTTTGAGCGTTTTGTGATACGCGATTCATAAGAGCGCTGGTTTCAGGCTGTTGGGCTGAGCTTTGGGCGCTGCCCCGGCCCGAACTGCCGGATTGGAACATATTTTGCAGGACCTGCGCCACTTCCTGTGGATCGGCGTTGTGCAATGTATACGTGTACACGCCCTGGTCGCGCGTGGATGCCACGTCAAGGCTTTGCATCATGCCGGCGATTTCAACCATCAAATCTTTCGACGCCATCACAATGACAGATTGAGTGCGAGCGTCCGCCACCGCCGTGACCTGGGACTGTTTTTGCGCGCGATCGTTCCCACCGCCCCCGTTATTGGCCGACGCCGCCGCGGCCATTCGCGCGAAAAATCCGCCTCCGCCGAATCCGGGAAACCCCCCGAAACGGATTGGCGACGTTCCCGGTCCCGTGGGATTGCCGGACGGGAAGATCTGGCCCAACTCAGTCGCGACGTCATTTGGATTGGCAAAATTCAAATGAAATACCTGGATTTCCGTTTCGCCCGCCGCGCTTTGATCAATCGCCGAAATGATTTCGACCAGGTGATGGATGTTTTGTTGCGTGTCCGTGATCACGATCGAATTGCCCGCCTGGTTGGCTACAATCGTCGCCTCAGGAGAAACAAACGAGGAAAGGTCCGAAACCAGTTGGCTCGCGTCGACGTATCGAACCGGAATAATTTGCGTCACGATCTCGTCATTCCTCGGAATCCCAGCGGGATCATTGCCGATCTGGACCGGGATATCGCTGCTCTTGGCGGCGCTTTTGTCCATGATCGTCAGGGTGCGTCCGTTTCGAACGGCGGCATATCCATTCTGGTTCAGGACTGAATTCAAAAGGGCAACGGCTTCATCGCGGGTCATCGGGTGACTGCTGATAACGCTGACGTTTCCGTGCACCTGCGTGTTCATCACGATGATAAATCCGGCGG
>DASYZW010000173.1:0-6728 GCA_035945915.1 Verrucomicrobiia bacterium
ACAACGGACCCAAAGGAATCGGCGTTTCCATCCTGGCGCTCGTTTGCCACCAAAAAGGCGTCCAGGTAGAGGTGGGCCAACTGGGCGTTGTCGTAGAGCATTTTTTCGAAGTGCGGCACAAGCCATTCGGCATCCACCGAATACCGGGCAAAGCCGCCGCCGAGATGATCATGAATACCTCCGGCCGCCATGCGTTCGCACGTGTGCAAAACCATTCGCGCCAATGCATCATCGCCAAATCGCCTGGCGCAACGCAGCAGAAGCTGGGGCATGGACGGTTGCGGAAATTTGGGCGCGCCGCCGAAGCCGCCGTGTCGCGCGTCATACGCACTTTTGAAAAGAGCTGCCGCATGTTCGAGAATGCCGGCATCCAATGTCAAATGGCCCGCCGCCGGCATCGTTACCGCAGTTTCCAACTGGGAATGCATGCCGCCTGCGGACTCGGTGATATCATTTTGCCGTTTGCGCCAAAGTTCGGAGACATGTTCGAGCACCTGTAAAAAGCCGGGGCGTCCATGGCGACTGTCTGGCGGAAAGTATGTGCCGCCCAAAAACGGCTTTAGATCGGGCGTAAGGAAAACGCTCATCGGCCAGCCGCCGCCGCCGGTCGTGGCCTGGACGAACATCATGTAGATTTTGTCCACGTCCGGCCGCTCTTCGCGATCCACCTTGATGCTCACGAAATGGCGATTCAGATGCGCGGCAATGCGGTCGTCTTCGAAACTTTCCCGTTCCATGACGTGACACCAATGACAGGTCGAATAGCCGATGCTTAAGAAAATCGGCTTGTTCTCGCGCCGCGCCGTTTCGAAGGCTTCTTCATTCCATGCAAACCAGTCTACGGGATTATGGGCGTGCTGGAGCAGATAGGGCGATTTTTCGCGGGCAAGGCGATTAGTATGGGTGTGTTTCGACTGACCAGCCATGCGTTGAGCTTATCACCATCAACCGAAAGCACAGCAAAATTCAGCGGTTTCATGAAATCAGTCGCGGCCGGGCTGAACGGATGTTGCCGACTCCCGCTTCAGGCTCGTAAGCCGCCCCAATCTTAGTTCGAGGAAGATGGGAGGGACCATGCGCTGCTGGGCGGCCCGTGCCGCGCCCGGCGGCGCAATGGTTGATGTCGCGCGTCCTATCGCGTAACGCCCGGTTACGCCCCGAAACAATCGATTGATGGGATTGACCTTGCGAAACCGGATTGGTGGCATTATGGTTGCATGGTATGCCAAGCATTACGCTCAAAGACATTCCCGTGGAACTCCACGCGCAACTCAGAAACGAGGCCGCCGCGAATTTCCGCAGCATCACCCAGGAGGCCATGAGCCGGATTGAACGCACCTTCCAGATCGACGCGGCCCTAAATACAAAGCGCGACCAGCGGTGGATTGACGAAGCCATCGCCAGCGGCCCGGAATCACCTTTGACGAAAAAGGAAATGAATGCCATCCGAAATCGCATTTTAAAAGGCAAGGATGAACGCCGTTAAGCGTCCGCGATTTCTGAAAGATCTGGCGGAAGAATTGACTTGGTTAAAAGAAAACGCGGGCGCTGAGGTGGCAAATCATTGGTATGAAGCGGTGCAGGCGACAATTCGTTTCATCCGAAAAAATCCGTATGTGGGGCGGGAACGGGAGGATTTGACGCCAACCGGAATTCGTTCCTGGCGAATCGAGGGTTTTCCGCGCTGGTTGATTTTATATCGCGTGATTGATGAGAGGATTCTAATTTTTTATCGAATTCGCTCCGGCACAATGAACGTTGTCGTGATGAAAATCGATTCATAACGAAGGGCTGTGTTTTTCCGATTTTAAGCGATGCAAGAACTTTGGATATTAGGCAGGCGCACAAGATTGAGCCGCCATGACATATTAAAAATCGAACTCAAAAGAAACCGGCCTTTGCAGGCCGGCTAGATGGATCGTTCTTTGATTTTTCCAGTTTACGCTGCTTTTTTATGTTCCATCCGTTCATCTTCCATTTCAGCGTCATATTCCCATCCCCGCCGAATATAGATGACGTCTTCGTCCCAGTTGCCTTGCGGATAAGAGCCCTGCCAGTCGCGCTTAAGCTGGGTTTCGAGGTCCTTGTCCCATTTCGGATGTTTCTGGCGATAAAATGATTTCGCCCCATAGCCGAACCGATAGGCGGGCTCAATCTTTTCGTAAGCGGGAGATCCACGCGGTGGAATAGGTTCTTTGCCGGACGCTTGCTTAACTGTATTCCCCACATTTTGGGCTGTATCCGGCTCTCGCGCGCCGAAATCGTGTTTCGTTTGGTCCCAATCGCGCTTAAACGCTTCTTTGACCCGTTCCCACGCAGAATCGTTCTCCTGCGTCCACCATTTTGGATTTTGATAAGTATTCATAGTTCAATATTTATTTTACGCATAATGCATGCCGCTGTGGAGACCGCCGGTTTAAGCGATTTTTTCCCGATTTGGCCTTAAGGTCATTAATCCTGCACGGTCTTAGTGTGCAAATTGCGGATGCCGAATTGCTGCCTTGGACTGTAACTTATTGAGCCGGCGTGGATGGACGGCGCTGGATCCAGCCGCGGTTTTCCGCGTCCCTCGAAAGGCAGCTCGTTTCGTCAAAAAAACACCATCCGAAAAGAGGCATTCCCGCCTCAAAATGGAAGGCGATCAACGTGTCCCTTTCATAATTTCCTTTTGGCCGTTTTTACGTTTAGGGTCAATTCAATTTTCTAAAGGGCATGACTCATGCTTGGAAAGAGCCTGATCATGCGAGAATATTTTATCCCCTCAGCTTCCATGGCGGAATTGCTTCACAACTTAAGCAAGGATGTGCGGACGTTCTTCCGGCAGGAAATTCAATTGGCAAAAACGGAAATGTCGGAAAAGGTGTCCAAACTGGCTCGCGATGCGATGATTTTGGGAGTCGGGAATTTAATGGCCGGAGCGGGAAGCATCTTGTTGCTGGCAAGCCTCGGTTTCCTTCTGGCATTCGCGTTTCAGGCCTCTGGAATGAATGCGTTGCTGGCGATGTTCCTTGGATTTCTCATCGTCGGCTTTTTGGTCGTGGCCATCGGAGCTGTCATCAGCATCAAGGGAATCAAGGCCCTTTCAAAAGATTCACTCGCCCCTCAAAGGACAATTCATACGGTCAGCGGTGTGGAAAGCGAAAGCCAATCGTCGTCCGGGAAGGAACCTTCCGCCGCCGAGCTCCACATTGAAGCGCTTGCCACGAAACGGCGCATCGGTGAAGAACGGCGTGAACTGACGCATCGAATTAGCGCATTAAACTTGAAGAAGGTCGCCGTTGAACAGGTCAGGAAACACCCGGTTTCGGTCAGTTCAGCAGCTTTGGCGTGCGCGTTGACCGGCATTTACTTTATTGGCCGCAAACTCTGGCGGGCTTGAGCGTCAGACCATCGGCAGGATGCGAGTTGGCGCGGCTTATTATCATGCCCGGTGGTCGGAACCGGTTTCGGCAGCGCATGCCAGGGGCCTCCGTAGGGTCCTTTCTCCTAACGAGATACGTTGAGTTGCTGCATCATTTCGACAGCGGCGGCATGGAGTTTGGCATCGGCATTGGGCAGGAGCAACGGTTGAAGCGTGCGGCGCGCATCGTCAGGATCGCGGGCGCGGACCTGGGCCTGGGCGAGGGTAAACAGATAAGAGGGATTCTCAGGTTCAAGTTGAATGGCGGCATTTAGTTGCTGTTCCGCGGACGCGATGTCATCGCCCTGGACCATTTCAAAGAACCCGAGAAGTTCATGAGCCGGCGCGAAGTCGGGCATGAGCTCGATGGATTTACCCAATTCATCGCGAATTTCGGCTGCCTGGTCGCCGGGTATCGGGCCATACATTTCGCCGCGCGCGGTGAGAGAATATTTCTCGCGGGCATAGATGTAATGGGCGAGGAAGCTGTCAGACCCAAGGTTGAAAGCATGTTGAAGTTGATTTATGGCGCCGGAGGCGTCGTCGCGTTGCGAAGCGAGCAGCCCCAGCCCCTCGTATGGCAGCGGACTGGCCGGCGCCAGTTTCTCCGCCTTCTCGAACCATGCCCGCGCGTCGTCCGGACGGTTGATGCGCAGCAATTCGTCTCCGAAACGAAACAGAATTTCCACCGGCGTGACCGCTCGGGTGTTCACCTTGAGCGGTGCGGAGAGGTCCTGGGAGACGCGCAGTACAATCGGATGATAATCACCGGCCTGGGCATAACGTCGCAATTCGGCTTCCATGGCGGAGAGCGAAACCCCCAGGGCATTGGTAAAGGCCTGTTCGGCGGTTTGGCCTTCACTCAGGAGTTCTGTATATCTTGGAAAACGGGAACGGAGAATCGCATTATCCCCGGTCATCATATACTCGGTGAGCAGCCAGGATTCCGCGTAAAAGATACCCTGCCGGCTGGCTTCATTGTATTGTGGCGAGTCGCGCATCACACCGAAGAGCTCATGCAACGGCATCAGGGTCCCATCTGAAAGGGTTTGCAAATGCCGGTCAATCGGACGCGCAATTTCGACGTGATTTCCGACGGTGGTAAATGTCGAATAGACTTCCGCCATGCCTTCCTTGAGCCACAACGGCCAGATCTCGTCATTGTGACGAAAGAGCAGGTGCGCGTATTCGTGAAAGATAACGTCCATGTCCGGAGAATCAGCATTCGGCAGGGAAAGAATAATCAGATTTTCGTCACTGCCGCGCGTGAAGAACCCTGCGATGTTTCCGGGGTGTCCCTGGTACAGCGGCAGGAAGGGTATCATACTTTGGTGATCGGGGAAGGCCAGGACGACAATGGGCGGCGAGGCCGTCGCATTTTTCCCGGCAAGCAGGGCGTAGGCGCGTTGAAATTGTTCAAGCTGGCCCACGAGTCGATACGTGTCCGTGGTGTCCCCGCAACTGTAGACTTTAAAATGGGCGGTGCTGACAACAAACCAAGGACGTTGCGCGAGGGACGCGGGTGTCGGATCGTCCGTTTGCGAAAAGGCGGGCCGAACCAGCAGGATGGCGAGGGCGAAAAGCAGACGGCGCATTAATTGTAATTTAAATGCGGGCGGGGTGAAGGGCAAGAGGATGGGGTTTTTCGGTTTACGATTGACAATCGGGCAGCGCCCGAGGAACCCGCGTTTCCTCGGGATTTGCGAATTTCCCAATAAAACCGCCATTTTTGGCTTCGTTTCCTCGTTTCATTCCTTAGTCTCAACAAATGTGCAACCGCCCGTCAGCGAGCCTGCTTCAACGCCTCAACATCAGCTAAATTTTTAATTTTTCATTCCAGCCCTGTATCTTTATCATTTTTTCGTAAGGACGAATTTTACTCAATATCTCAACTCGAATTTTGACGCCATGCAACCTGTTCTCGATTACCTAAAACAAAACCAGCCCCGGTTTCTCTCCGAATTGTGCGAATTTCTAAGATTTCCCAGCGTTTCGGCGCAATCGCAGCATAAAAATGATATGCGGGCATGCGCAGACTGGCTCATGAAGCATTGTTTGCAGATCGGTTTGACGGCGGAGGTTTGCCCCACCCCCGGGCATCCAATCGTGCTGGCCCGGACGCCGGCGTTCAAGAACTCAGGGAACGGCAAACATCGGCCGCATTTCCTCGTGTACGGTCATTACGACGTCCAGCCGCCCGAACCGCTTGACTTATGGAAATCGCCCCCGTTTGAACCACGCATCCAGGGACGATCCCTGTTCGCCCGCGGTTCGACGGACAACAAGGGCCAAATTTTCGCGCACCTCAAAGCAGTGGAAGCGTATTTAAAAACCGGAACCCCGCTGCCATGCGACTTGACGTTTCTCATTGAGGGCGAAGAGGAAGTGGGCGGAGAAAATCTCGAACAGTTTTTAAAGGACCAGCGCGAGGAATTGCAGTGCGACGCCGTAGTCGTCTCGGACACGGGCATGCCGGACAAGAAGCATCCGGCACTGACCTATGGATTGCGCGGAATTATTGCGTTTGAAATCGTGCTGCACGGCCCGGTGCGCGATTTGCACTCGGGCATTTTTGGCGGGGCAATTGAAAATCCTGCGATGGCCCTGGGGCGGTTGCTGGCAAAAATGCACGACAAAAACGGACGAATTGCCGTCCCGCACTTTTACGACGACGTTTTGCCGCTTTCAGCATATGAACGGAAACAGTTCAAGCGGTTGCCATTGAAAGACAAGGACCTGCAAAAACTGCTCGGAGTCAAAAAACTGTTCGGCGAAAAAGCGTATACTGCCACGGAACAACGCAGTGCCCGCCCTACCTTCGAAATCAACGGCCTTACCAGCGGTTACCAGGGCGAGGGCAGCAAAACGATCGTGCCCGCATGGGCCCGCGCAAAGATCACCTGCCGCCTGGCGCCAAATCAGAAGCCTTCCAAAATTCGGAAATTAGTCAGCGATTATATCAAGAAGGTTTGCCCTCCCACTGTTCGGCTTGAACTGGAAGCGGGCCACGGCGCCGAGGCCTATTATGTTTCGCCCGCGGGCCCGCACGCACAAGCGGCGCTCCGCGCATTGCGCGGGGCGTTCGGCTGCGAGCCTGTGCTGTTGCGTGAAGGAGGTTCGATTCCGATTGTCAACGAGTTCAAGAAAACACTCGGCTCAGACACGTTGTTGCTCGGCCTGGGCTTGCCGGAGGACAACGCGCATTCTCCAAATGAAAAATTCGATTTGGATAATTTTGAGAATGGCCAGCGCATGAGCGCGCTTTTATGGCAGGAAATGGCGCAACAATAATTGAACCTCGAATGATTAAGCCGCGACCTGGCTCCTC